>CAZCSI010000001.1:0-38200 GCA_964501525.1 uncultured Candidatus Saccharibacteria bacterium
TTTATTTTATAAGCTGTCCGCAACTTGACAAGATTGTTTTTCAAGCGATTAAAATCTCGGGTTGCTTCGGCATAAGTGATGATCTTGTAATAACGCCCCTGGATAAAGTGCAGCTCAGAAATAGAAAAAGGAGAAACTCCTCCTCTCAGTTTGGAGTCAATCTTTCTGATTGATTTACCCACCCCCCTGATCATACCGAACTTTTGGGAGAAGAAAGTAAACTCCTTGTCCGCTTCGCCCTTATCCCTGCCTTCCAGAATCAAAACAGGTGTAGAATAATGTCTGAACATAGATCTCTCAATTAGGCGCCAGTTAGTTCTTATAAAGCTTTCAGTATCTTAAGCTCCAGGGTCTGCGCTTTTGTATCCCAAAAAGCAAAAGTAGAAGGATAGCCGAACCCGGCGATATTGCCCGGATTGATAAGATAGCTCTCCCCTGCTCTTTCTTTCCATGGTTTGTGAGTGTGTCCGTAAAAAATAAAGTCAAATTTATTTAAAGCAGCCAACTCTACTGCCTTGGTTTTAAAATGAGTAAAAGCAAAATTAAACCCGTTGTTTCTGCCCGCACTCCAATCTTGAAAAACCCGTTGCTGCCAGTGTTTATTCTTTTCGATCTCTTTCTCCCAGGAAAAACCCTTGTCAGCGTTTCCCAGACAGAGTTTAAAATCACCTGAAAAGTTTTTTAAAGTCTGCTTCCAAACTTCGGGCCGGCACACGTCTCCACAGTGCACTATCATCTCTGCTTCCTCTTTTTCCACCCAGTCCACTGATTTCCCGAGATTAGAGACATGGTCATGGCTGTCGGAAAAAATAGCAATTTTCATAATGTAACTTATTCTCAAGCCTTATTGATGCCCAACCACAGACTATTGTCTCCAACCTTCAGCTCCCCCTCGGCCTCTACCTCGTCCGGCTCGGAAAAGACCTTCTCCGTTCTCAGAGAGATGGTTTCTTTCTTTATCTCTTCTTTAAATTGACCAACCACCTCGGTTAGTTCTTCGTCTCCTCGAAAAAAGACCTCTATTCTCTGCGAAGGGTTCAGTCCTGCTTTTTTACGAAGACGCTGAACGGTTCGTATTATCTCCCGGCAAAGACCTTCCTCCCTCAGTTCAGGGGTAATCTCTGTCCTCAGGGCCAAAGCGAACCTGTCCTCCTCTTTTACCAACCACTTCTTTTGTTCCGACTTTTCTCCTAACTTTATCTTCTCTACAAAAAACACCTCTTTGACATTAAGCTCCTCTTTTATAAGACAAACCAAACCTTCATCTCTTGACAAAGGGCCCCGGAGTTGAATCATCTCCAACGGCTGTCTGGTTTTAATGCCGGATTCTTTTCTCAAGGAATGACCAAGGCTGCATATCTCTCTCACCTTCTCCATTTTTTCTTCCAGTTTTACGTCTTGGTATTTTTTACCGAACTGAGGCCAATCTTCAAGATGAACCGATTCTTCTCTGCCAACCTGAAACCACAGTTTTTCAGTTAAAAAAGGGATAAAAGGAGCCAGAAGCCGGCTAAGGTTTCTAAGAACGACAAGAAAAGTAGCGTAGCAGTCAAGCTTGTCTTCCTCGTCCTCGGCCTGCGGCCCGATTCTGCTGCGGGAGCGTCTGATATACCACAAAGAAAGATCTTTAACCACAAACTCTTCCAAGCTGTTGGCGGCAGAAACAGGGTCGTATTTTTCTAAAGCCTCCGTTGTCTGTTGAGCGACGCTTGACAAACGGGAAACTATCCACTTATCCAAAGCTTTATCGCTTCTTCTTTGTTCAACTTTTTTCAGCTTTTTGCTGTCAAGCTCTATGGAGGCAAACCCTAAAAAGAAACGGAAGCAGTTCCAGAGAATCAGAAAAAATCCTTTTTTTACCTTGCGGGCCAGGTTGTATCCGAAGTTCACAGGAGCACTTGGATTTTTCTTGAGATAAAGCCAGCGCATAATATCCGCCCCCACGCTCTCCACCGCTTCATCATAAGGAATACCGTTCCCTTTGCTTTTACTCATCCTCTCCCCTTTTTCATCTCTTACTTCATCGTAGCTAAGCACCTCTTTGTAGGGCATTGCGCCTTCAAGTATAACTCCGTAAACAAGCATGGAGTAGTACCACAATCGCACCTGTTCAATCATCTCCGAGATAAAGTCCGCCGGAAACCATTTTTTCCAATAAGTTTTGTCTTCCAGATAGTGCAGAGTAGAAAAAGGCACCACCCCGGCATCAAGCCAGCAGTCTCCAACCTCTGACACCCTTTGCACAACTTTGCCGCACTGAGAGCACCTTATCTCGATTTTGTCGATCCAGGGCCGATGCAGACTTGGCAGCCCGTCCACCTTTTCAGGGTTGACAGCTTTCGATTTCAACTCTTCCTTACTCCCTATCACTGTCAGCTCACCACATTCTCCGCATTCATAAAAAGGAAGAGCCAAGCCGTAGAACCTTCTGCGGCTTATCATCCAATCCCCCATATTCTCCAGCCAGTCATCCATCCGTTTTCCAACATAAGAAGGGTTCCAGTTTATTTTTTCAGCCGTTTTCCTAAGGTCTTCTTTTATTTTCTGACAATTAATAAACCAATTGTCTTCTAAACGAAACAGGGTTTTGGTTTTACACCGCCAGCAGTGAGGATAAGAATGGGTAATCTGTTCCGTCTTGTAAAACAACCCCTTTTCTTTAAGGTGCGCGACAACCTGGTCCGAGACATTATGAGCGTAGGCTCCGGTTAGACTTCCATACCCGGACACAAACCTGCCGTCTTCAGTCAGGGGCGACAAGGCAGGTGCATTGAGCTGCTGACCGAGGTCAAAATCCTCCTCCCCGCATCCAGGGGCGATATGAACTATACCGGTTCCTTCTTTTTCTCCAACCAGCTGCCAATTAACCACATAATGCTGGTCTATGTCTTTTTGCGCCTCGATGTCGGGATAAGGCGGAGCGTATTCCAGCCCGAGCAACTCATTGGAATCAATTTTCTCATAATTTTGAAAATTAAGGCGCTTGGCCGCTTCTTCTCCCAGATAATAAATCTTTGAATTGTCTTCAACCCGCACGTATTCAATATCGGGGTTGACAGCCAATAAAATATTGGCTGGAAGGGTCCAGGGTGTGGTGGTCCAAACCAATAAGTATTCGTTGTCTCTTTCTTTAATCGGAAACTTGGCATAGACCGATTGTTCGGTAATTATCTTATAACCGTCCGCCTGCTCGTGTTTGGAAAGGCCTGTTTCGCAGCGAGGGCACCAGGCAGTTACGGAATGGCTCTTATAAATCAAACCTTTTTCGTAACATTTTTTCAAAAAGAACCAAATGTGAAGGTTGTTCTCCTCTGACATGGTGAAGTAGGAGTTGTCCCAGTCCATAAAATACCCTAAACGCTGAGACTGGTCCGTGATTTTCCGAGCGAATTTTCTCACCCGCTTTTTACACGCCTGAGTAAACTCGGCCAAACCGTATTTCTCAATATCTTTTTTACTGTTGAACCCGAGAGCTTTCTCCACCTCAACCTCAACCCAAAGACCCTGGCAGTCGAATCCGTTCTGAAACCTCTGCTTAAATCCCTGCATGTTCTTAAATCTTTGAAAGAGGTCTTTAATCGCCCGGCCTCTTGCGTGATGAACCCCCATAGGGTTGTTGGCGGTAATGGGGCCGTCAATAAAAGAAAAGCGTTTAGTGGTATTCTCATTTCTTTTCAAATACTTCTGTATGGTATCGTGTTTCTTCCAATAACTCATCACTTTTTTCTCTATTTCAGGAAGATTCAATTTTGAAGGCAGTGGTTTAAAGTTCATAATTCATCTAATTTTAATTTACTTTTACTCATCTTAAGCCTTTTCTCATCTTAAGTGATTTTTAAAAGAATTAAAAGCCCCTTTGTTATCCTTGATTCTTAGCCCTTTATTCTTTATCCTATAATTAATGCCTGTTTTAGCTCAAAATAAAAAAGCGTATTATGATTATCAGGTCCTTGAAAAATATGAAGCCGGGATCGTTTTAAACGGGCAGGAGGTTAAATCCATAAAAACAGGAAGAGTGAGCATCAAAGGGAGTTATGTCAAAATCAGAAACGGAGAGGCTTTTCTGATCGGAGCAACAATCCCTCCTTATCAACCTGCCAATGCGCCGGCAAACTACAACCCTCAAAGAGAAAGAAAGCTCCTTTTAAAGAAAAAGCAGCTGAACTATCTTATGGGCAAAACACGCATCAAGGGGTTGACGCTCCTCCCCTTGAAAGTATATACTAAGAATGGTTTAATTAAAGTCCAGATAGGATTGGCAGAAGGCAAGAGAAAAGAGGACAAAAGAGAAAAGATCAAAGAAAGAGAAGCACAGAGAAGAATAAGAAGAGCGTTGAAGAAGGGGATGCATGAATAGACAAAAATACGGACCAAAAGATGCAAACCCAGTTTCCTAAATACTGGTAAAACAATTAGGAAAGAAATTAAGTGCCAACTTATTTTCACCTCAACCTGCCATGGCCTACGCCTAAGGCAGGGCCCTCCTGATAATTCTCGATAGTCAGAAAGGGTTCAAAAATCGAGATAGGCGCCTCTTCCCGCCCTGAAAGAAGCGCCGAAACAAAAGGGCTATGAGAGTCGGGATTTTGTCCGCTTTAGACCCCACTCTTTGAAAACCAAAAGGCGGACTAAGTTTGTAGATATCCTTGGAAGGTATTTTTGGACGAGGGTTCAATCCCTCCATCTCCACATAATTTTATTTGCAAAAATATCGCAAAGACAAAAAAGAACAATCAAATAAGAGCCAAAGAGGTGCGGTTGATCGACCAGAAAGGAGATAATCTGGGAGTTGTTCCTTTTCAAGAGGCCCTTAAAAAGGCGGAAGAAAAGGGGCTGGACCTGGTTCAAATCACAGACAAGACAACCCCGCCGGTCTGCAAAATAAAGGATTACGGAAAATATCTTTACGACCAAAAAAAGAAAGAACAGAAAAGCACTCAATCCAACAAGGCCGGAGAATTAAAAGAGGTTCAGCTTACCTTCAGCATCTCCAGTCATGATCTGGAAAATAGAAAAAAAAGAATTATGGATTTTTTGAATGAAGGTTATAAGGTGCGTGTGCGAATGCGGTTAAGAGGTAGAGAGCATGCCTTGCTGGATTTTGCCAAGCAGAAAATGAACGATTTCTTGGAAAAATTAAACCAAGAAATTGAAGTCAAGACGGAGAGAGGGCTCAAAAAAGAAAGAGGAGGGCTGGCTACAATCATCAGAAAGAAATAGAATCCACGATAATTAATATGGCGAAAGGAAAAACAAGAAAATCTCTGGAAAAGAGGTTTAAAATAACAAAGAACGGCAAGGTTTTACGGCGGGTCACCGGCCAGAATCATTTTCGTGCCAAAAAATCCGGAAAACAGAAAAGGAAAAAAAAGGGATGGGTGCCCGTTTCTAAGGGTGAAGCGAAAATAATTAAAAAACTGCTGAAAACCGGTTAGTAATTTCACATATATGCCAAGGGCAAAAAAGGGTGGAAAACAAAGAAAAGAAAGAAAGAAAAAGCTTGTAAAAGAAGCTAAAGGTTATCGTTGGCAAAGAAGTAAAAAATACAGAGCCGCCAAAGAAGCCCGCCTCAAAGCGCTGAAGTATGCTTACCGCGACCGAAAAGTCCGCAAAAGAGAAAAAAGAAAATTGTGGCAGGCTCAAATCAACGCAGCCTGCCGGCAGCACGGCCTCCCCTACTCTCAATTCATCAATCTTCTTAAAAAACAAAACATAGGCTTGGACCGTAAAGTTTTAGCCGAGCTTGCTAAAACCAAGCCTGACATTTTTGAAAAAATAGTGGACAAGGTTAAGAAGTAGAAAAATCAAAAACAGAACACAAAACAAACCACTATTCGGTGGTTTGTTTTATTTATTGCCAATCCGTTCAATGCCTCGCAGTACGGCTAACCGAAACTAAATATGCTTCTTATAAAGGAAAAGTCATAGAAAAAAATCAAATAAACTAAAACAGCCCCGAGAATAAAAAAGGCTGCCAATAAACAAAGCAGGGATTTTTCGTTTGTTATTTTACTCATACTTATTGTGAAAAATATATTAAATATGTTGTAAGCCTAAACAAGCAGGCCGGCTATCAAGTAGGAAGCAACCGAGACCAGTGAAGAAACAAAAGTCCCCCAGGCAACATCTACCACGGTCACAGCCAGCGGCCAGTCCTTCAGGGTGGCTTGGTTGGTTAAGTCATAAGTGGCGTAACAAAAAAAACCGAACAGGGCGCCGTACAAAGCGGCTTGAGCAAGGGAGCCTTTTTCAAGGGCCGGAAAGACACCAAAAACAATGATCCCGGCCGTAAAAAGAAAATAAAGTGAAAGAGCCGGCGCCCACCTTATATTCTCATCCAGAAATCCTGATAACTGCTTTTGGTAAAAAGACCGGGCCGCAACTCCCAGCCAGACCATATCCACTCCTAAAAAGAAAACAGCTGTCAAAACGTAAAGTAAAATTGTTTTTTGTATAGTCATATTTGTTGTTATTTACGGGTTGCTGCTTAACTGCTAATATTGTTTGCTTTTCCGGCCGCAACGCAAGCCTTATTCTTTAGGCGCTTTTTACTCGCAGCGCGGCATATCCGGCGGGCAAACCCCGCCGATACAACACCCCGGATGATCGTAAGGCATACTTCCATGAGATCGACAGGGGCCGGAAAGACACCAAAAGGCAGAACTGTAATAATCGAAATCATCGGCCCAGGACTCTTTGGGAAAGGTGCAGCTGTCCGGATCGTTATACTCGCAAAACCTGATGCTTATCTGATAAACCTCTCCTTCCGGCGGATAGGAGAGAGTGCCGGCATCCGGGTTGTTAGAGTTTGAGTCCCAGTAATCCCAGTCGTAAAAAGAATTAAGCCAAGGCGGGTCGGGCCAATCGGAGGAAGCAAGATAATCTTCCAGTCCGCTGGGCATACCTCTGTCCACATCAGCAGGATAGTTAAAGTTATGGTCCAACATATAAAGGTGAAGGGCTTTTTCAATACTCCTTAATTCGCCTTTAGCTCTAGCATAATAGGCTCTGTCAATCGCTTTCCTGACAGCAGCTAAAAGTAAAGAAGATAAAATAGCTAAAATCGCAACAACCACTAAAAGCTCTATCAAAGTAAATCCGGCTTTTTGGAGATTATAACTTTCCCGCTTTTTTTTCATTTTTCTCGAAAACCTGCTAATTTATTCATACTACCTTAATTTAGGGTTGTTTCTCAAGCGTTTCAGCAACCCTAATTTCCTTCTTCACAGCCCTAATTTTCTTTTTTAAAAAACCGAATAAGTTCGCGCAGAGGCAGGGTATTAATAATTTCTTCTTTCTCCACCCAGCCGCGGCGGGCCTGAGAAACCCCCAACTCCATAACCTTCAGGTGTCCCTTATGATGAGAGTCGGTATTGACTGCCATTCTGACGCCAGCTTTCTTGGTCATTCTTATTTTTTTGTCGAAAAGGTCGAGTCGAGCCGGAGAAGAGTTAATCTCTAAAGCTACCTTGTATTTTCGGGCCGCTTTTAATATCTTTCCAAAATCCATATTAAGCTCCTCTCTTCTTTTTAAAAGCCGGCCGGTGGGATGAGAAATGATATTGACATAGGGGTTCTCAATAGCTTTTACAATCCGCTCTGTCATCTCTTTTTTCCCCATCTTAAAATGAGAGTGGATGCCGGCGATAACATAATCCAGCCCGGACAGGGCATGTTCATCAATATCCATAAGTCCGTCTTTCAATATATTAACCTCTGCCCCCTGAAGAACCGTTATACCCCGCTTCCGTTCATTAATCTTGTTTATCTCTTTACGCTGGCGGGCCAGCTGCTTCTCGTCTAATCCGTTCTCAACTCGAAGGAACTTGGTGTGGTCACTGATACCGATGTATGAATAACCCAGCTCTTCAGCCGCCGAGACCATCTCCTCCAAGGAGTGCACTCCTCCATCCCAGTCCGTGTGGCAGTGCAGGTCTCCTCTTATGTTCTGCATCTTAATCAACCGGGGAAGCTTTCCCTCCAGAGCCGCCTCTATCTCGCCTTCGTTTTCTCTTAACTCAGGGGCAGGCCACTGCATACCCAGTTTTTTATAAATCCCTTTCTCGTTCCTGCCCGCCACCTTCTCTTGGTCCTTAAACAGGCCGTATTCATTAAGCTTCATACCCCTATCCTTGGCGATTTTCCGTGTTGCAATGTTGTGCTCTTTGGAGCCGGTGAAATACTGCAGGGCGGCCCCAAAACTGCTCAGCTCAACAACACGCAGGTCGACGTTAACTCCGTTTTCCAGGCGAATGGAAGAGCGGGTCGAGCCCCGGCTCCAAACCTTAACCACCTCAGGCAGGTGTACAAAAAAATCCATCACCTTTTCCGCATCTTGTTTCTTTTCCACTCCGGCCAAGATGTCCATATCTCCGACGGCCTCCTTTCTTCTGCGCAAAGAACCGACCACCGACACCTCCTTGACCTCGTCCAAAGAACTTATTTTTCTTTTCATCTCCCCGGCATAAGGTAAAATCTCTCCTAAAAGAAAACGGCCCTGAGAGGCTTTTAAAAACTCTACTCCTTGTATAATATTTTGTTCTATTTTGGGGCCAAAACCTTTCAGGGGCGCTATTTTTCCTTCCCGGGCCGCTTTTTCCAGGTCATCCAAATTCGTAATCCCCAGCTCTCTGTACAAGGCTTTTGCTCTCCGGGGGCCCATGCCCTCCACCCGCACCAGCCGCTCTATATCCAAAGGCTGTTTCTCTTTTAACTCCTCATAATATTTAATCGCGCCCGTCTCAAGGTATTCCCGTATTTTTTGGGCAATAGCTTCGCCCACTGCTTTGATTTCTTTCAACCCCTCCACCCCTTTTTCTTCATAAATGATTGAAACATCTTTCTCCAGGTCTTTTAAGATCCGGGCCGCCCTACGGTAGGCCTGAGGCTTAAAGTCAACTCCTTCCATCTCCAGCCGGTCCCCTATCTCAAAAAATATTTTAGCCAGCTCCGTGTTGTTCATAAGAGTCCAACCGTGTAGTTAGACATTGTCAATATATAATGCATAAAATTATGTCAAGCGGGATATTAGATGGTCCTTCAAGGCGTTAATGCCAATTTTAAAAAGAAAGATAAGCCCGGCGGTTGTTAATATCAAGTGAGCTCCTCTGAAAATAAAGGCATAAACTACACCCGTGCTTCTCTTCATGCCCAATGCTTCACACACAAAAGCGCTGGTAATGTCGTGACTACCCAGGTCAGCGGATATCGGGGTCTCCAAAGAAACAAGAACGGGTCCGAACAAGGCCCAGGAGGAGACAAAAGAAAGCTTGTACCCTAAAGAGGATATGATCAGATAGGTTAGGAAAAGAAGCGATAATCCGTGAAGCAGAGCAAAGAGGCTGATTTTAAAACAAGAGGAAGGATTTAATTTTTTGAAAAAAGAAATGGTTTCTTTCTTGATTTCCTTTACTCTGGTTTTTTCGTGAGAGAAAGAGTTGAAAAGAAAATTTAAAAACCCAAGTCTTTTAAAAAATGAAGGAAAAACTATAAAAAAGAGAAGGAGGAAAAGAATAAAAAGAGAGAACAAAATAGAGGTAAGATAAATGTGCTTGAGAGAGAGCCATAAAGTTCCGGCCTGCCTGAAAAACAAGAACAGTCCAACACTCCCGAAAAAGAGACTTACGATTATATTAAAGATACGGTCTACGAGCACTGAGGCAAGGCTGACGGAAAAACCAGCTCTGCCGCTTTTGTTTTCTTTTTTCCCAATTACCCGGGCCCGCAAAATATCTGCCCAAAAAACCCCAATAGGTATAAGGTAGCATATGCTAAAGGCGGCTGTTCGGGCCGGAAAAAGCTCAGAAACTGAAAATGAGAAGCCAAATGCTTTCAATATCTCCCTCCAGGTAAGGGTTGCGAGCAGCATGGATATAAAAACGAAAACGACAATGACTATCATCTGCAAAGGTTGAACTCGGGCCAATTCTTCCTGAAGTTCCTCCCAGCTGACTGCATACTTAAAAAGACCGACAAGAAATATGACCCCCAGCAAAACAGAAAAAACAAATGTAATTAATTTTTTCATTTTTCAGGATGGATTTTAAGACTCTCCAAGATGCCCAGCCCCAAAAAATAAGCCAGCATTGTACTGCCCCCATAACTTACAAAAGGAAGAGAGAGGCCGACAACAGGAAGCAGACCCAGGTTCATTCCTACATGAATGAAGACCTGAAGCACAACAAGAACAGAAAACCCTAAGGCAAAAAGGCGAGGAAAATTTGTTTTTGATTCATAAGAAATTTTAACAATTCGAAGACATAAAATCAAAATAAGAGCAAGCATCACCCCCACACCCAAAAATCCAAACTCTTCTGCCCAGGCGGCAAAAATGAAATCGGTTTGGGGAAGAGGCAGAAACCCCATCTGAACCTGGCTTCCTTGACCAAACCCCTGGCCCAAAAGCCCGCCGTTGCCAATGGCAATTTTAGCTTGTCTCTGACTCCATCCCGCGCCTTGCAGCTCCCTGTCGGGAAACATAAAAGTCACAGCCCTCTCTTTTTGGTATGGTTTCAACAAAAACATCCACCCCACCAGGGCCAGCATTACAAAAACAAGACAAAGGAAAGTAAACTGTCTTAAACCAATACCGGCAGCAACCAAGATGCCGACCCAGATAACCACCAAAAGGAGAGCTGACCCTAAATCGGGCTGCAGAAAAACCAAGCCAAAAGGCACAAGAATATAAAGTCCGGAAATCAAAACATGCTTTATGTTGTAAAGCTCTACATGCCTCACAGAAAAATATTTAGCCAGCAGGGCAATAATTAAAATCTGACAAAAAGGCAGGGGGTCAAAAGAAAAAGGTCCTATTTTATACCAGCGTCTCGTACCCCGCACATAGGGCCCGAAAAACAAGAGACCGGCTAAACTAAGTACAGAAAGCAAGTAAAGAGCCACTAAAAAATGGGGTTGATCGCGCAGAGCTCTCCAGTCAAAATTACTAAGAATAAACATTAAAGCCAGACCGAGGCACAGAAAAAAAATCTGTTTTTTAAAATTAGAGAAATTTTCTCTGAAAAGAGAAGAACTGTAAATGGAAATAAGCCCCATAGAACACAATGAGAGAGCGCAAACTATAACAACCCAATCCAGTTTTTTAAAGTTTTGAAATGTATTTTTCATTTGTTAACGCAACTCTTCAAGGCGGCCCCGCGTTGAACCAATCTCATATTATATTATTACAGGTTTATCATCTCAAGAAATGCTTCAAATCTATCATTCGAAGAAATGCTTCAAATCTATCATTCTAAGAAATTCTTCAAATCTACCATTCGAAGAAATGCTTCAAATCTATCATTCTAAGAAATTCTTCTTCCGAGAGTACTTTAACCCCTATCTTTTTCGCTTCTTTAAGCTTGCTTCCCGGAGAATCGCCTGCTACTACATATTCTGTTTTTCGAGATACGCTCCCCGTTGTTTTTCCACCCAGGTCCCTGATCCTTTTTTTCGCTTCCTGCCTTGTCATTGATTTCAGCTGACCCGTAAGCACAAAAGTTGTTCCTTTAAGCCTCTGATTTTTATCTGCCGTTTCTTGTTTTTCTATCTCTACCCCCGCTTCTTGCAGCTCCTTTAAAAACTCTTGATTTTTATCTTTTTGGAACCAGGTATGAATTGATTCGGCCACCTTGGGACCAATATCAGGCACCTCTTCCAGCTCATCTCGAGAAGCTTTTTTAAGAAGAGAAAGGGTTTGAAACTCCTGAGCCAGGCTATAAGCGGTCTCGCTGCCTACATTCGGTATGCCTAAAGCGTATAAAAAACGGGGCAAGGTAATTTTTCTGCTGGAATCTATGGCTTGTATAAGTTTTTCCGAGGCCTTATAACTGAAGTTTTCTAAGGGCAAAAGGTCTCCTTTTTCAAGCTTAAAAAGATCTGCCGGGGTTTGAACCAACCCCTTATCTAAAAGCTTGTCAATGGTTTGAGGGCCCAGCCCTTCAATATCAAAAGCGGACCGGGAAACAAAGTGATAAAAGTTCTTTCTTTCCCGAGCCGGACAGTTTGTGTTAACGCATTTTGTTATAACCCCTGAGTTCTCTTTTTCCACTTCGGACCCGCAAACGGGACACTGTTGAGGCATATGAAACTCCTTTTCGCCGCCTGTCCTCATCTCAGGCAGAACCTTAATCACACGAGGAATTACATCTCCCGCCCTTCCTACTATTACGCTGTCACCAACCTTAACGCCTAGACGTTCTATCTCCTCTTCATTGTGAAGGGTGGCCCGGCTGATCCGCACTCCGCCGACCTCAACCGGTTTTAGAACAGCTACCGGGGTTAAAACGCCGGTCCGGCCAACCTGAACCTTGATTTCTTTTATTGTGGTAACCGCATGTTTAAGAGGGAACTTGAAGGCAATAGCCCCCCGCGGACCCTTGCCTGCTGCGCCCAACTTATTAAAGATATCATTTTGGTTGACGCTGACAACAACGCCGTCTATCTCATAACCAAGAGCTTCTCTTTTCCGGCGGACATTCTCAAAAAAAGTAAAAACCTGACCAAGGCGGTCGCAGACACGTTGTTCCGGGCTGACTTTAAAGCCAAGCATCTTCAATATCTGGTGGCCCTCTTTGTGTGTTTTCTGCCCCACATCAACCGAAAGGTCATAAGCAAAAAAATCAAGATTGCGAGCAGCCGCCATCCGGGGGTCAAGCTGCCTTATGGATCCGGCAGCAAGATTGCGCGGATTGGCATAGGGCTCTAACTTCTCTTTTTCTCTCTGTCTGTTTATCTTTTCAAAATCATCTTTTTTTATCAAAACCTCCCCCCTTATTACAGTCCGTTCCGGAAGAAAATATTTTTCTTTTACTTTCTGCACTGCGTTCTGCGTCAATCTGAGAGGCACGGCTTCTATGGTCCTAATATTGTGAGTAACATCTTCTCCAACCTCTCCGTCTCCCCGTGTAGCGCCTATTTTTAAAATTTGATTTTCATAAACAAGCTCCAAGGCCACCCCGTCGAACTTAGACTCACAGAAATATTCAATGCTTTCCGCTTCTTGAGAAGAAAGCAGCTTTTTGTTTCTTTTCTCCCAATCCTTCATATCCTGCTTGGAAAAAGCATCGGTTAAAGAAAGCATGGGTTTGGGGTGTTCAAACTTTTGAAAACTCTCAACCGGTTCACCCCCTACCCTCTGGGTCGGAGAATCAGGAGTTATAAGCTCCGGAAACTTATTTTCCAGCTGCTGCAGCTCTTTTTTCAGCGACTCCAAGGCGTCAGAAGAAATCTCCTGCTTATCCAAAACATGATAAAAATAACGGTGACGCCTGATCACCTTTTTCAGCTTTCCTATTCTTTTTTCAGCCTCTTCCCTGTTCATACCGTTTTTGGTGAATCAGTACTTCACTCTGACGGCGCGCTGGGTGCCGTCATAGTTCCCTTGAGAAACAATACAAAAACGGCGGGCATCACACTCCAAGTCGGGATCACAGCTGGGGCAAGTCAATGAGCAGTCATAATCAGGGTTGCACACGGTTTCGACTTCATAAGTGGCGCTGATATCAGCCCAGGAAGAAAACCCGCCGTTTTCCAGCTTACCTTGAGCCTGGGGATGATTTATCTGGTAAAGAAGCTCTTCAGCGCCGGCATTGGCCGCATAAAAAGCTGCCACAGCTCTTCCAGCCCGGGAAACAGCCCGGAACCTTGATAAAATCAAAGAGTTAAGGGCCAAAGAAATACCCAAAACAAGAACGATTATCATAAAAATCAAATACGTAGAAACTCCTTTTTGCTGTTTTGTATCAGGCATCTGAATTCTTGTCTTTTATTACTTTGTGTTAAAAATCTAACTTTCTGCTGACAACAGTGGTTTGTAAACGAAGGGGATTTGAAAGCCCTGGAGAGCTCACTTGAAGCAGAACGGTAATCCGAGGCTGTGTGCCGTCTCCAGCAGTAGCACCAGAGGCCTTGAACTCCAGAACATCAATAGTGGTGTCGGGCGAACTCATACGGCGTGTATCACCGTTCCGGTCAACATAATACAAAATTCCGTTCTGCAAGAAAAACTCCTGGCAGGTGTCTTCTTGGAGACGGTTGATAAAAGAAAGAGAGCTGTCTCCTATATCATAAACCCTGCCGCTAAAACCGCAGGTTCCGTCGTCAGGTACAGCCATTCTTAAGGCCCGGCTCATATACTCCACATTAAAATTAATTTCTGAGGCAATACTCTGGCGAACCAATAAACTGTTCTGAGTGCGGATCGTATAGGCTAAAATTCCGGAACCCGTACCCACAACCAGAATAAAAATCCCCATTCCGACCATCAACTCAATCAGAGTGAACCCCTCCGATTTCTGGAGAAAAAACTGATTCGTTTTTTTAAAGCTTTTACTCATATCTCAGACCTATATTTCAAACCAATTAAAAAGTTTGTCGCAGGCTTTCACTTTGTAACTGTCCGTCTTTGGGCCCCACTGGGTTACCACGCAGGTCTCGATATATTCTTCGTTGTGTTTTCTGACACCGATTATTCTTTCAAAGTCAGTTGTCCTCTGAGGAGAGGCAGGATAACCGAAAAAACCATCAGAGTCCACTTCTAAGTTCTGCCCGTTGGCAGAATATAAGCGGACGGATTCGTAATCGGCTTCGCACATATCACACTGACAAGTTCTGCCAAAAGGACAGCTGTAATCGGACTCACAGCAAAAAATACCTGCAGTCCACTCGTCGTTGTTAATCCAATTGGTGTCTCTTATGCCTCTTACAACCTCAATCCCCTCTTGAGTTAAATAAGCAGCGGTCATTTTGGAAGAAAGGTAACGGCCGTATATAAAAAGGCGGGAAACAAGGACATAAATGCCGGTTACGGCTATGGTCAAGATAAAGATTCCAACTACGAGCTCCAGAATCGTAAAGCCCATTAACTTCCGTTTGCAGTCAGCTAGAGCGCCGGCGCGACTTTTATCCTGACCCCGGCTGCCTGACAAAATATTTTCTTTTGCTTGTTGCCTATTCCACATAAATCAGCCCGGCTGTGTTAATATAAATATTTTTTTCAAGAGAGAAGTCTTCTGTCGTCATGGTGATAACAACATTATCGTCTGCCCACCCTTGACAAAAAATATCTGTTTCCGGAGCAGGCGGAGAAAAGTTGATATGTATAGGACTGCACCCTCCTGGCGGGCCGCCGGCCCTGTCTATATTCGCAACACTCACATCCTCTTCAAAATAAACAATCCTTATAATCTCGTCAGGGTGTGGATTGTACATTCGATTATCATTCATATCTGCATAAACAACATAATGGTCAGCGTCTCTTTCAATGTATACCCCGTATCCGTTCGGAAAGGTTCCCCCCACTTCTTTTCCGGACAAGGTCATCTCCTGAGTCTCTCTTATGCTTTCCGATAAACCGTAAGCGTTTTGGACCAGGTGGAGCCTCTTTTGAAGCGTCCTGTAGCGGGGCAAAGTTAAGCCCGCCATCACCACTACGATGGATATGGAAACCAGCACCTCAATCAAGGTAAATCCGTTCGAAAACCTGGGTTTAAATCTTAATCTCATTGGGTAATTATATCATATCCCTGTTAAAATATCGAAATAGGCCTTAACAATGAAATCTCCGTACAAAAGGGCGATAAAAAAGCCCGCTGCCAGGAAAGGGCCGAAAGGAATTTCGCTTTTCCATCCTTTTCTGCTCCAAAAGACCAGACCCGAACCTATAATCGAACCGATAAAACTGGCTAAAAAAACAGCTATTACTATTTTCGGAAAACCGAGCGCCAGCCCCATTAGAAAAACAAGTTTCACGTCTCCAAACCCCAGCCACCTGCCCCGAGACAAAAGATAAATGGCAAGAAAAACCCCGCCGGCTCCAATACCGGCCAGAAAGGGATTAAAAAACCCGCAACTCGAAACCTCTACACCGCACCTGGCTCCCTTAAAAATCCTGTAAACAATGGTCAACGCCAGACCGGGATAGACAACTCTGTCCGGGATAATATAGTGTTTCAGGTCATAAACAAAAATAATTATCAAAAGACTGGAGATAATTACTAAAAATAGCAGCTCCACTGCACCTTGAAAACTGAAAATCGAGGGTTCGTAAGGTATTGACACCTGATGATTGAATATCAAAAGAAAAAGTCCCCCTGTTGCCAGCTCGACCAAGGGGTACTGATAAGATATCTTTTCTCCGCAGTACCGACACCTTGCTTTAAGCAGTATAAAACTTAAAACAGGTATCAGGTCCAAAAACCCGAGGCTGTGTCCGCATCGAGGACAGCATGAACGGTCTTTAACAACCCCCTCCCCTGTTTTCAAACGGTAAATGACGGCATTAAGAAAAGACCCTACACACAACCCTATTAAAAATATAAGGATATGAAGCTGCATTTTTTGTTTGTTCTATTCTAACACAACCCCCCCTTTTTTCGAGGGGGGGGTTGACCTCCTATTGCTCTCTTTTTTACTCGCATTCAAGATTAGTGTCAGTACAAGCCGTAGTTTCTAGTTGAACTGCCCTGCCTGTGCTGTCGATACAGTAAAAGTCACCAGAGTTAAGTTCGGCGTAAGCACAATAGTCTTCACCGGTGTTTATTGTAACTCCTGTAGTTGTAACTCCGGAACCCTGCTGAGCCGTGATGTCGGCGATAAGAGTAGCTACATCGTCATCAGAACTGCTAAAGCCATCGTAGCTTCCCTCCGAGTAAAGCAGCTCCGCAAGGCTTCTCATCTGGCTCATCTCAGCTATAATACGAGAATCCTTAGCCTGGTTGCGGGCCCCTCTAAGAGCAACCAAGACGATTGAAGACAAAATACCGATGATGGCGATAACCACCAAAAGCTCGATCAGGGTAAAACCTCTTTTCCTGTTCATAAATTTATTTTTAATTTATTCTTTGACCTTTTAATCTTTTTACGACCTTTGAGCCTTTCTAAAATTAATCATTGGCATCGCAGTCATAATCAACATCATCACAAGCAACTTCTGTCCCCGAGCCCTGGACCGCATAGCCGTAACTGTCAACACAAAAAAGTTCTCCGCTGTTAAGTGTAACCTGTATACAGTATTCTCCTTCTCCGATATTGATCACCATATCCGTGTTCCGATTATAAGCGTATATGTCTTCACAAAGAAGCTCTATCTCGCTGTTGTCGCAGCTGCAGGACTGCCCTACAACAGAGCAGGCAACAGCGTCATACCCTCCTTCGCGGTACAGAATCTCTGCCAGGCTTCTTATCTGACTCATGCTGGAAATAATACGAGAGTCCTGGGCTTCTCTCCTGGTCCTACTCAGAGAAACCAAGATAATCGAAGACAGAATACCGATAATAGCAACTACCACCAAAAGCTCGATCAGGGTGAAACCTCTTTTTTTATTGATAAACCTCTTCATGTCTTCCTGTCTTTACAGATTATAACATTTTTAAACATAAAGTAAAACTTAAACTGTCAATCCGCCTCCTTGGAACAAGGGAAGAAACAGAGAAAGAGCCAAAAGAGCCACCAGAACACCCAAAAATATGATTAAAAGCGGCTCAACAAATTTCAGCAGCCTTTCCATGGCCACCTCTACTTCTTCTTCATAAAAAGCAACCACGGATTTCAGTGTCTTCTCCAGGTTACCGGTTTTTTCACCCGCTGCGACCATTTGAACAAAAAAACTAGGAAAAAAATCAGGATACATGGCAAAAGTAGAAACAATGCTTTTCCCGGCCCTGACATCTTTGCGGGCCTTAAAAACTATCTCCTTGTAAATGTTACTCCCCATAAGCTCTGCCGTTGTCTCCAATGATTCACTGATTGACACCCCGCTCGAAATAAGGGTGGAAAGATTAAGAGACAGCTGAGCTAAATATGTTTTCTTTAAAACAGGACCTATGATGGGCACACCCAATAAGAATCTATCCAGCTCTCTTTTTATGCTTTCGTCTCGAATCAAGAATTTTAGCAGCCCGGCTGCTCCACCCAGGAGTAAAAGAACAAGCCACCAGAAACTCCTCATAATCTTGGAGGCCTCAATAACCAACCTGGTAATTTGAGGCAGTTCTATATCCATATCCACAAAGACTTCTTCAAAACTCGGAATCACAAAAACACTCATAGCCAGCATCATAAAGAAAAAGACACCGGTTACAAAAGCGGGATAAATAAAAGCGCCTATCAGCTTCATTCTCAAACTTCTGGCCTTTTCAAGGTGCTCGGCCAAATACTTAAGCACCTCGGGCAGACGACCCGATTTCTCTGCAGTACGGATCATGCCGATATAAAAAGGGGAAAAAATATCAGAATATCCGGCCAAAGCGTCCGACAGGTTGCTCCCTCCTTCTACTGCCTCTGCCGCTTTCAACAGCTTCTCTTTAAAGAGCTCGTTGCTTGTCTGGTGGGCGATGGTCTCGAGACCCTCTATCAATGATATGTCCGCACCAATAAGGATGGACATCTGCCTGGCAAAAAGGATTATTTCTTCGTTGGAAACTCTTCCGGCAAAAGGAAGTCCTTTTTTCCAAAAAGGCTCTTCAACAAGGTCCAAAGATGTGGGGTACAGTCCGTATCTTTGAATAACCTCCAAGGCTGCCTCTTTAGAAGAGGCCTCAACCTCACCCGCCTCTATATCACCCTCTTCGGTTCTTGCCTTGTAGGAAAATTTCATACGTTAACTTAAAAACCTTTTGTTAATCTTTCCAGCTGCTTTGGGTCAGAGGAGTGCATCACCGCCGATTTAAAACTTATCTCCTTGCTTCTCACCAGGTTGGCCAGCGACTTGTTAAGGCTGACCATACCCAGGTCCCCGGAGGTCTCTATAACCAGCGGAATCTCGTGTATTTTGTTCTGCCTGATAAGGTTGGACACGGCAGGGGTGGTAATAAGCACCTCGCAGGCCGGAATCAGACCCTTTTTCACGCGGGGGATCAGCCTCTGGGCAACAACCCCCAAAAGAGAGGTGGATAATTGAGCTCTTATCTGACTCTGCCGGTCGCCCGGAAAAA
This sequence comes from uncultured Candidatus Saccharibacteria bacterium, assembly GCA_964501525.1. GTDB lineage: Bacteria > Patescibacteriota > Minisyncoccia > Minisyncoccales > CAYTKG01 > CAYLVJ01. The sequence continues at coordinate 18,931 of CAZCSI010000001.1, forward strand.
TATCTACAATACGGTGAATGGACTCGGCTGCGCTGTTGGTGTGGAGGGTAGAGAAAACAAGGTGCCCCGTTTCGGCCGCCGACAAAGCGGTAGCAACAGTATGCCTGTCTCTCATCTCTCCAACCATAATAACATCCGGGTCCTGTCTAAAACTGGCTCTTAGTGCTCCGGAAAAGCTCAAGGTGTCCCGGCCCAGCTCCCTCTGGTTGATGATGCACTTCTTGTCTTCAAAATAATATTCAATGGGGTCTTCAATGGTAATAATATGTGAAGGCCTTTGAGTGTTGATCTCCTCTACCAAAGCGGCGAGGGTGGTGCTTTTCCCATGAGAAGAGGGGCCTGTTATTAAAACAAAACCCTGCAGAGATTGCGTAAAAGTATGAAGAATAGAGGGTAAATTTAGTTCTTCGATGGATTTTATTTCTACGGGAATGAGACGCATGCTGATGGACAGACTGCCTCTCTGGTAAAAAATACTTGTCCTGAAATGAGCTTTATCTTCAAGCTCGTAGGAGAGCTCCATAAGCTTTCTGCTTTCCAGCTTTTGGTACTGCTCCTCGTTAAGAAGAACTTTTGTGATTCCCTCCGTGTCCTGAGGAGTGAGTCTTTCCCAATCTTTAAGCACCACCAGGTCTCTATCGATCCTCAAGACTGGCTTGTGACCAACAGAAAAATGAAGGTCTGAGGCCCGCTCCTTGATACTGATTCGTAATATTTGCCTGAGTATTTTAGCGTAATCCATAACAAATCTTTTTAACGAAGCCTGTTAACATGTTTTTTAAAGCAGCCGCGCGCTTTTTTTATTATTATATTAATTCTCTTATTTTTCTTACCACTTCACTGGGCGTATGATGAGCCTTGATTAAATAACCCGTTGCTCCCATATTAAGAGCTTTTTCAACCTTGCTTTTCTCGCCAATATTAGAAAGCACCAGCACCTTCACCTCTTTCGTTTTTCCTTTTTCTTGAAGCTTTCTTAAAACCTCGAATCCGCTTTCTTCAGGAAGAACCATATCCAAAAGCACAAGGTCAAACTTCTCGTTTTCCAGCTGGTCCAACACCCTCCCTCCGCTGGTAACAGAACTGACCTCAAACCCGGCTTTTTGCAGCCTGCTTTCATAGATCTGGAGAATCAGAGGATCATCCTCAACTAATAAAATTTTTTTATCTAAGCTCCCCATATTGATTTAATATTATTTTAGCTTGTGATTTACACCTCAGTCATTGCCCACCCTCAAGGCCTCTTCAAGGGTGGTTACCCCTTTCAGGGCTTTGATAACAGCATCCTGTCTCATAGAAATTATACCCTGTTTTTTAGCTTCCTCCTTTATCTTCTCTTCGTCAACCTTCTCTTCTACCATAAGACTTCCCAAACTGTCGGTCATCCCTAAAACTTCAAAAACGCCTATCCGGCCCGAATAACCCTTTTCGTCACATTCTTTACACCCCACCACCTTCCATAAGTTTAAATCACCTTCTAAGTCCAACTCTTTTTTGTTTTTCTCGGGTAAATCCTCCAGGGCTTTCATAATAATTTTTTTCTCCTCTTCTTTCGCCTTTACCTTCTTTTTGCATTTATCACACAGCTGGCGCACCAATCTTTGAGCAATGGCTGCCTTTAAAACCACTGGAATGAGATACGGCTCCACCCCTAACTGTGTTAAGCGGGGTATAAGCCCGAACACATCTAAGGTGTGAAGGGTTGAAAGAACCAAGTGCCCGGTTAATCCGGCATGGATAGCCAGAGTGGCGCTTTCCTTGTCCCTGATCTCTCCCACCATAATGATGTCGGGGTCCTGACGCAAAACAAAGCGTAAACCATGAGAGAAAGTGTATCCGATCTGGGGTCTAATCTGCGACTGATTAACCCCTTCTATAAAATACTCAATAGGGTCTTCCAAAGTAACAACATTAGCGTCTTCTTGATTAAGCATTCTCAGTATCGCGTAAAGAGTTGTTGTCTTACCGCAGCCCGTTGGTCCGGTTACGATTATCATGCCCGAGGTTTGTTTAGCTGCCCTTTCCACTATTTCAAGGTCCCTGCCCCATAAACCCAGTTTGTTAAAAGACATCAATCCTTTTTTGGGGTCTAAAATCCTGATAGCGGCTTTTTCGCCGGTTCCGGTCGGAAAAGTGGAAACACGAAAGTCAATTCTCCGGCCCCCGATCTCTTTAGAAAATCTCCCGTCTTGAGGCATTCTCGATTCATCTATGCGCAATCCGGACAATATTTTCACTCTGGCTATGATAGAAGGTAAATATTCAGCCGGTAACAGTATAGAAGAGTGGAGTCTGCCCAGCATTCTGAATCTAACCCTCAACCGGCCTCCAAAAGGTTCAATGTGGATGTCAGAAGCGTTACCCTCCAATGCGTGCTGCAGAATAACGTCAACAACTTTGGAGATAGGTGTTTTCTCCGCCAGACGCCGCCACTCTCCGGATTTCATTTCTTTCAACTCTCTTTTTTTGTCTACTTCTCTTTTTTCTTCAGTTTTAAGGTCCTCTAAAGCTGTAGAAACAGCCTGTTTCAACCCTTTGTATCTTCTTAAAACCTCACGATAGTCTGAGGGTGTAATAAGGTTTATTTCATAGGAAAAACCTTCTTGACGAGAAAGAAACCTTATAGCCCTTAATGCCTCCTCGTCTTCCGGATAAACCATGCCGATGAACAGTGTTTCTTCTTTTTCTCCGATGGGCACCAGGTGGTACTGCTCCGCAGTTTTTCTCGGAACCTGCTCTAAAATTTTATTGCTTATATCCTTGGCATGAACCTTATTAAGAGGAACGCCCATCATCTCGCTCTTGTACTTAAAAAGATCTTCTTCTTTTAGAAGATCTTTTTTCAAGATAATGTCTTCGGGCCTTTGCCCCAAGTTCTGGATATCGTATTCTAAAGAAGAAGCCTTTTTCCTTTCTATAGCTCCCTTTTTAACTAAATATTGAATCAAATCCATAGGTTTCTAATTTTAAATAGGTTCTGCTTAAAGTTCTTCCGGTCAAAACAGCCCTTCCTCATTTTCTTCCTCCTCCGTCTCCTCTTGCATCTCTTCTGCTTCTTCTGTTTCTAATGCCGGCGTTTCTTCCCCTTCCATCTCCTCCGTCTCCTCTGCTTCCTCTACCTCTTCTTCAACCGTATAAGGCTCAAATGGCTTCTCTCTCCCTTTTTCCTCGGGCTCTGTACTGCCCTCAAAAACCTCAAGCTCTTGAAACTCTTCCACTTCAAAAACTTCAAAGCTGATATCTACTTTAGGCGGACGAGAAAGTTTGACAGCCTGGTCCGGGTCCGCCTTAATTCTGCTTGTAATAAAGAAAAGACCGATAATAAATCCTGCCACGGCCAGAAGAACCAACAAAATCCTGCTTTGCTCTTCTATTTTTGATTTTATCCTTTCCCAATCCATCTTAAAAGTATTTAAATCTCCTCATTATTGATTATAAGATAAGGAGCGCTTAACCTGATATCAAAGGAGAAAAGCGACGGAGCTCCAGACTCGTCTCTAATTGTTTCTCCTTCTCCTTCCTGCTCCAAGCTCTCACCCACAAATGAAACAGAGTCAACTTCAATAAGACGCGCTGTTTTTTCTACTCTATTAAGAAAATCAAGAAAAGAATCATATGTGCCGATTAGCTGGAAAGAAACCTCCACCCATCCCGTCTGGCTCTCTTCTTCTCTCTCAATAGTCTTAGAAAGACCCCCAACGTCTCTAAAAATCATACCTGTTTTAAAAACGGATTCGTCTAAAAATTCTAGAATGTAAGAAGTATCAGGAGTAGAAGGCATTGCATAGTTCAACTTGACCATCTCCTCCTGATGCTCGTCTATCCTGCGGGAAGATTCTTCCAACTGCTCTACATACTGCTCTCGGGTTTCTAAAATAAGCTCTTGGTTGGCCAATTGTTTCTGCAGCTCTTTAACCCTCTTGTATTGAGGGATTAAAGTGCTGAGGCTCAAGCTGACGATATAGGATATTAAAAATAGCAATATTAGTATCTTAGACATAAAGTATTTTCAAAATGTATGTTTTAAGTATTTTCAAAATGTATGTTTTAAGCGTTTTCAAAATGTATGTTTAGGGCTTCATTACTCTTCTAGCCCCTCGGGTAAATCCTCGGGTGAAAACTCTTCGGGCAAGGTTTCTTCCTCTTGGCCTTCCTGGCCTTCCTGGCCTTCCTGGTCTTCCTGGCCCTCCTGGTCTTCTTGGCTCTCTAAAGCCTCGAGTTCTTCTTCAAACTCAAACTCTTCTTGAAAAACTACAGGGTCAAGGATGAGAACGAGGCTGAAGTCAACGCCCCCCTCCTCGTTGAATAATACGTTTTCGATGTCCACCTCTCGTATTAAATCTATATTTTCCAAAATCAATATTTGTTTCCGCAGGTCTGAAAAACCTTCTGTCTTGCCCCTTAAAGAAACCTGGCTCGTCTTCAGGTCCAGTTCAACTTGAAGGTAGCGGACATGTTTATGACATGCTTTAGCGATAAAATCAAAAAACAAGGTCGGCTCTTTATGCGAAGCAAGAAGATTTTCATAAGTTTCTATTTTTTCTTGAGTGGTAAAAACTTTCTTTTCCAGCAACTCCGTCTCTTTGGTTCTCCATTGAGCTAATTTAGAGTCGATTTGCAGTAACTTTTGCTCAATCCCTGATTCTGAAAAGTGAAGAAACAAAAAAGAAAAAGTAAGTCCCAGAGCCAGCCCGGTCAAAAAATAAAAGCCGAGCTTAAACAAGTCGAGAGATATTTTTTTGGTTATTTTTTCCTTAGGTACTAATTCAACCGCCATAATAATATTTTAAGAAATACTTTTATAGTTTTATAAAATCATCCTAGGCCCTTGATCGCCATTCCAGCAGCGATGGTAAACCCCGGCCCAATTTTCAGCAACTCTTTTTCCAAAATAGAAGGATAAACCATGCCTCGAAAAGGAAAGCTTATTTCTATATCGCTGCTCAGTTCCTGAGTTAAATATTCTTTAAGGCCAGGCATAGCAGCTGTAGCTCCGGCCATAATAAATCTCGTCGCCTGCTTTCCCCTCTCTCTGTAAAAACCATCAGAGGCCCTTCTAATCTCATCTGTCATGTCGCGCAAAATCGGCTCGAGGGTCTTTTTTGTCTCCGGGTTCAAAAGCCCCTTGTTCTCCTTTATTACCTCTGCCCTTTCAAAAGACAGGTCCATCATCTTGCTGATTCTGTGCGTTAAGTCATGCCCCGCTATATCAAAACTGTAAGAGGTCTTAAGGGTCCCCTCGTCAACAATACTGACAGTGGTGCTCTGAACCCCTATGTCTATAAGACCCATAGTGTCTTTTTCATCTCGGGCCGCCGCTCTTTGAATAGCAAACACCTCGGCTTCCACCCCTTTCAGTTTTAAACCAGCCAACTCTGCAATACTGGTATAGCGATCTATAACTCTGTTCGGCACTACCACCAAAAGAATTTCCAATCGTTCCTTAGAGCGCGGGAAAAAATTACCTTTTATCAAAACCCAGTCGAGAGTAACCTCTCTAATAGGCATCGGAACTCTTTGCCTGGCTTCAAAACGAACCGCATCTTTAATCTCCTCTTTTTTCATCGAAGGAAGAGAAAAGGTGGTGAAAAAAGTAGAAAAATCGGGTATCGAAAAATAGGCCTGTTCTGATTCAACCCCGGCTTCTAATAAACTTTTTTTCAACATCTCGGCTATGCGTTGGTCGGAAAGAAGTAATTTTCCTTTGCTCGCTCCTCCCAAAAAACGTGGTTCCGCAGCGGGAGGAGTAACCTTAACATAGTTCTCTAATTTCTCCTGCTGACCGTGTCTGCTCAACTCAACCGCTCTTATGCTTGATGTACCGACATCCACCCCCAGCACGGAATCAGGCTCTTTTTTAAATAGCTGGATCTTCATCTAGTGGCCGAATTGTTTTATTATATCATTAAAAAGATATCTTGAAAACAATCCGTATGTTATCCTCTTTAAAAGAATGAAAAATAATTTTTTTAAGCTTTTGTTTCCCAAAAAATGTTTTGGGTGCGGCCAAAATGACACGTACCTGTGCTATGACTGTCTTTCCACCATAGACCTTATCCACTCCCCTTTGTTTAATCTTCATGGAATCTCCGGAGTTTACTTTGCAGCCGATTATCAGAACTTCATTGTCAAAAGGTTGATTAAAAAATACAAGTACCCGCCTTTGGCTCAAAAATTAGCCCTTCCTCTGGCTTCGCTTATTATAACTCATTTGGAGAGTTTAGAAAAGAGACCGCCTTTTCTAGGAAGAAAGGAAAACTGCTATCTGGTGCCCGTTCCTCTTTCTTCCAAGCGACTTCGATGGCGGGGATTTAATCAGGCACGAGAAATAGCGAACATCTTGTCCTTTTACTACCAAATTCCCCTGATTAAGGCGCTCGAGAAGAAAAAACCAACTAAGCCTCAAGTAAAACTTTCTCGGCAGCAAAGGAAAAGTAATATCAGCGGAAGTTTTTCATCTCCTCCTTCCACCCACGGAAAAATAAAGAACAAAAATATCATACTGGTTGACGATGTTTCGACCACAGGTGCTACTTTATCAGAAGGCGCTCGTGTTCTGAAAAAAGCGGGCGCTCTAAAAATATATGGATTGGTTGCAGCCAAGGATTAACAACACCGTGTTACATTATACTGCTTGGACAAGCCCGGAGCGTCTTCAACCTTTTTAAGGTTCTAACAACTTAGTATAAGGTTCACCGTCCAGCCGTAACAACAACCCCGGTTCCAAGCTGTCTACAATATTAACATACCCGTTCACAGCGTGAGCCACGCTGTCGGTCCGAATATAGTGTTCCTGCCTGTTCCAGAAGGCCCCGCCCAAGGCTTTGTCATTGTTTAAAAAATAGGAGTTAGCCGGCGTATAACTTCTTTCCATAATCCAGCGCGCTACTCGGACAACAGGTTCTTTGTATTGAGCACAATTCACCTGCTTTTGCTCTTGGCAGAAATTATAAACTTCGGAAAACACCTCGCATATCCATCCGTTGCCGCTTGTAGAGTAAGCTCCGGGCCACCTTCCATAATCCAATATGTCGTTTTCATTCCGAAGCTGCCTTTTTAAAAGATCGTCCGAGCACTGAAAAACAATATCCCTATAGTTTTCCTCTCCGCTGGCCAGATAATAATCCATAAGGGACATAATCAGCCAGGAACTGGAAATGGGGTTCTCAACTCGATAATCGTCTCCCACATAACAACCCTGCCTTTCAACCGTTTCTCGGAAATTATCGGCTATCCTGCCGGCCCCTGTCAGATATTTTTCCTCTCCCGTGGCCCGGTAAATACGGGACAAGGCAGAAAGAACCTGTCCGTTGTAAAGCACAGAGTATTTCGTGGAGTGATACCACTTCCCGCTCTCATACCTTATATAAGACCTCATCCTCCCGTCTTGACCCTGCATGGTTAAAAGCCAGTCAGCGCTTTTCCGAGCTGCGCTCAAATATTTTTCCTCTCCCGTGTTTTGATAAAGTTCGAGCAGGGTGTAAATCGTTTTAGAGTTGGTGCCCACCACAAAATGATAGTCCTTTTCATTTTTTTCGAGGTTTAAAGAGTAATGAAAAGCCCCGACCGCTTTTTCTTTTTCCTGTTCCTGCATGGAAAAAACAAAATCGGTTGTCTTCCGAACCTGCTCTCCTATACGCTTGTCAGTTTTAAAATCATCTATTTTCAAAAGAGAGTAAAGCAGAGTTGAGGTATAAGTAGTCCGCAGACTGTTGTCAAACTCATCCCGGTCCGGATAATAATACTTATAAACACCTCCTTCTTGAGGATGAATAACCCTAAATAAATACTCTTTACTCTGCTCTATCTTTTGCTCTAAGATATCACGGGTTACCAGGCGTACAGGAACTACACCTCCCTTCAGCTCCTCTGCCCTGCCCTCGTGCTCTATAAGAGAAAACATCTCTCCGTCCAAGGCTCCTGCTTCTATTAAAAACCTGGAGCCATTAGTTTCCCGCTCAGAAACATCTCCGGACTCCAAAGATTCGACAACAGCATTTTTCAAAACAGAAGAAAAAGTTCCGTCCTCTATTCTTTCTGCCTGAGCAACAACCTTTCCTTCCGAATAAAGAGTTACTTTTACCAGCCACCTGCCTTGTTTTTCAAAAAAATCAGGGGCTTCAAAAGATGAACCGGAATAATAACTTTCAGCTGCCTGCCGGGCAAAAAAGAGGATCCGGCTTCTAAGCTCGCTGTTGTTTTGCGGCGGCTGTGTATAGTCGTGAGAATTCTTTTTTGCCTCTGAACCCGGATCTGTCCGGCCACCTTTGCTTGAATCCGTAAGTGAAGGCAGTTCTATTAACCTGGCCCGTCTCTCAACCAAGATCACCTGGCTTAAAACAAAAGAAAAAACAAGCAGAGACAATATCCCTGCGACTAAAATCCATCTCTTACCCGCCTTTTTGTCAGCCAGCTGCATCCAATATTTTTTAAACTTTTTCCAACCCATATCCGCCTCAGTCGTTATAAAAGCTTTAAAAATGGAACCGTGTTAGCTGCACGGTTCCAGCCTCCGGCGGTAAAAACCGGACACAAACTGAAAGTTTTTCCACCGTTGACCGCGTCAAATCTTTCGCTTCGTCAAAACCTTCTCAGGGCTTCGTTTATTGCTATTTTAATCAGCTCCTCAAAAAGCACAGGGTCTACAGTATAAATAATAGCAAAAGAGGTGGCAAAAATAATACCGGCCAGCCAGCGGGTATACCTCCCCCGCGTATTGGTTATTAAAACCAATGAAAGAACCGCCATTAAAGCCGGGCTTATAACCTTGATGTCGCCGAAAGGAACTTTGTAGCCCCGGATGTAAGCAGAAGACCTCCCCAAAAACACTGCCAGGTCAAAGTTTATACCAAACACCACGAAAAGAAGTTCTGCAATAAGCAGAGCCAGCATACCCCAGGAAGCAGCCTTGGTGCTCTTTCCTTCCGTCCTGTAAACCTCGTATACCGCTACGGGGATCAGTAAAACAATAGGAATCAATGGCTGCGAATAAATCAGCCCCAAAATAATTCCCAGAATCGCCGCTACTGTTAAAATGATACATATGGTGGTTGCGTTTTTATACGGTTTAGCCATGAATTTAATATGTTAATGATGAATAAAATATTAAGCTGATTTAATTATGGCATCTTCAGGGTCGGAAACCAAACATCTCCGGATTTGGTGCGTGCGGAGGGTGCAGGATTCGAACCTGCAAGGGTTTACACCCACCAGTTTTCAAAACTGGCGCATTAGCCGTTCTGCCAACCCTCCGGATATTTTAAAACCCATCCGTACGGGACCGATAAAAGATAGTGCGCCCGGGAGGACTCGAACCTCCAACCTTTGGCTCCGCAAGCCAACGCTCTATCCAATTGAACTACGGGCGCACTGCTTTTATTAAACCATAATTTTTATTTGACTTAAAGGGTAAAACTGGTTAAAATGAGTTGAAGTTTGGAGGAGTACCCAAACGGTTACGGGAACAGTTTGCTAAACTGTGCCGCCTTGTGCGGCTTGTGGGTTCAAATCCCACCTCCTCCGCCAAGTGGAAGATGGGTCGCGCGCAGCACACACTCGCCATCCTCTTCATAATGGATTCTCAACACCGTCACGAATTTATAACTCTTTTCTTGCTTGCTCCAGTTGTTTTTGCATATCTATCTGCCTTTTAGTAGAATAAAGCTAGATTAAATTAATATTAGTACCTATTCGTATAATATGCATTCGCACAATACACAATTGAAAGTAATAATTGCGAATAAAGTGCGTATAAAAACGAGTTATGTGAAATAGCCAGAAATTTATTTATTATTTTAGAATTTTTTGGCAATTTATTTCAGGTCGAACATAGCTTAAGATATAATTCAAAAAGTTAAAATTAATCAAGAAGGTGAAAATATAATGACGAAAGTAAAAAAAGAAAAAATTAAATGCCATATTTGTGGCACAGAATATGAGGGGCTCATCGTACATAGTTGGAACGAACAATTGTCTGGTCCGTTTCCAAAAGATAAATACAAAATATCTTGTCCCAAATGTGGTGCTCCGTATAGAACCAAAATAAACCCTAGTGTTGGGACAGCTAAAGATGTCCTAATGGAAATAGTTTCAAGCCCAGAAAAAGCAGGTGATCTTTTATTTAGACTTTCCCTTACCGAAGAAGATGTGGACAGATGGAAAAAGATTATGTTGGAAATGGACTATGAAGAATGGGAAAAGCATAACTTAGAGTTTCGAAAAGACATGAAGGACTTATCTGAAAACAGCAGCGCCAGACTTGATAAAAATAGTAAAAAAAGAGATGAACTTGCCAAGTTGAAACAAGAAGGAAAAATTCAAGAACTTATAGAAAAAGTGGTAAGTGCAGCAAAACAAAAAATAAAAGAGGAAAAAAATAAATATACAGTTTAACAATAAGTTGCCGAAAAATACATTAAGGAATAAAAGTTTCTGGCTACATCACATAATGGCTACATCATATAACAGGATGTATCAGATTTAGTTTTTTCTGAAAGATCTCACCCAAATTTCTCTTCACTACGCTACGACAAGTTTCTGATACAAATAAACGCTGGGCGAAATGCCCAAAAACAATTTTTATCTTATAATTTGAGGTAATTGTTTTTGGGCACATCGCCTAACAGCATATACGAGGTTCAAGAAAAAGTGCCTTAAATAATTTTCAATGGTTGCACTTTTTTTTCACACAAATTTCGCCTCCTCTATAATGAAGCAATAAGGAACTCGGCGGAACTTCTCATACACGCGAACGTTAAAGAAGAGAAGGGGTTTGCCGATAAGCTCGGCAGGGCCGAGCAAGGTCAGTGAGTCCGGCTGAAAAACCTGAAATTATCAGAAGCGGAAAAACAGCCCGCCAAACACCGGGCTTTTAATTTTCCTGATAGTTATACTCATATAATGTATAATAAAAAGCAGGGCGAGAATAAAATTATGAAAGAAGGATACCAAAACTTACACGTCCATACTCTAACCTCGGACGGCGAACTAACCCATAAACAGGTGCTTGACCTCTGCGCTGCGAACAACATTTCTGTGGTCGCGTTTACGGACCACGACTCTTTGCCCGGAAAAGAGGCATTGAGGGTTCTGGAAAAAAACAGAAACCATCCCACAAAGTGGGTTATAGGCATCGAAATCTCTTCAGGCTGGCCTAAAGAGGTTGGAGGGCCCGCTTCAAATTTTCACATTGTCGGTCTTTTTGTAAACCCCCTTGATGCTGCTTTAAAAAAACACTGCCGAAAAGCGAAAGCAGCCAGGATAGAAAGAATGGAAAGAATGGTCAAAAATCTAAGGAAACTGGGGTTTGACATTACCAGAGATGAATGCCTTAAGGTCTCCGGCGGAGAAAGCGTAGGCAGAAAACACATTGTCAACGCCTTGTGCCGAAAAAATAAAAATCTGGATATCATTGAACAGCTGAAAAACAAAATGGCGCGTAAGGCAGAAAAAGACCCTGACACCAGAAATAAATACCAGGCAATGATAGATCGGGGCCCGAATCAATACCCTTACCGCCTCTTTCTCGACGACAAGGCCTTTATCAAAGGAGTTTTTGTAAACTATCTCTACTGGCTGGATATGGATAAAAGTGTAGAACTGATACGCAACGCCCAAGGCATAGCGGTTTTAGCCCACTGGACTTTTTCAAGGCATGTAGTGGGAGAAAAACTGGTCGGCAAGTTTTTCAAACAAGAAAGACTGGATGGAGCAGAAATCGTTTTCGGATGCGACACTAAAAGCAACTTAAAAGACAGCCGGCTCCTCGAAGATATGAAAACCATGGAAGCGCTGACCGAAAAATACAAAGTTGTCCAAAGCGGAGGCGGCGATTCTCATTCCGAAGAAGATTTTAAAAGGTTTATCCGGGCAAAATGGTTGGCTCAAAAAACCACCGGCATGATTCAGAAAATGCAACAGAAGAAAAAACTGAACCTGCTAAACTCCTCCCTGCCCCGATAAATTAATTTGTGCAATACCAGGTATTGCACAACTTGATTAAACTATGAGCTTAAGAAGTCCTGTTAAAAAAGTCTCCAACATCTCGCATGCTTATCAAAAAAAGCTGGGCCGGCTGGGAATTAAAACAATAGGCGGCCTGCTTTTTCATTTTCCGCACCGCTACGAAGACTGGTCGGAAACCGTTTTCATCAGTGAGCTGAAGCTGGGGCAGACAGCCTGCGTCAAAGGAAAGGTTAAGAAGATAGAAGGCTACAGAACTGCCAGAAAAAAGATAAACATCACCAAGGCTTTTATTAAAGACAAAACCGGCGTAACCCAAGCCCTATGGTTCAATCAACCCTACCTTAAAGAAACTCTCAAAACTGAAAGAGAAATCTGCTTTTGCGGAAAATTTGAGTTAGGGAAAGAAGGTCCTTTTCTTTCCAACCCTGTTTATGAAAAACTGAATAAGGGGCCGCAGATTCATACCGGTCGGCTGGTCCCCGTCTACCCGGAAACAGAAGGAGTCTCTTCACGCTGGCTCCGCTATATCCTCCACCCCCTTGTCCAAAAATATACCCCTAAAATGCCTGAAACCCTGCCTGGTTCAATAATAGAAGAAGAGGGGTTAATGGGCATGAAACAGGCCCTAAAGCAGATCCACTGGCCCGACTCTTTAGTCAAGGCCTCTGAGGCCCGGCACAGATTCTCTTTTGAAGAATTGTTTCTTCTGGAGCTTAAGGTGCTGGCAGAGAAAAAAAGAGTGGAGCATAAAAAAGCATTTCGAGTACCGATTGACAAAAAAATCACCGAAAAATTCATTAATTCCCTGCCCTTTAACCTTACGCAGGCGCAGCAGAGAAGCACCGAACAGATTCTTCAGGATATGCGGGAGGAGAGACCTATGTCGCGGCTGCTACAGGGAGACGTAGGAGCGGGAAAAACCATAGTTGCCGCTATAGCCGCGCTCAACGCGGTTGAGCAGGGATACCAGACGGCTCTGATGGCACCCACGGAAATCCTGGCCCACCAACATTTCAGCGGTTTTTCCGATATCTTCAAAGAGTTTGACATTCCGATCTCCCTTTTAACCTCGACCTTCAGTCTCACAAGAAAAAAAGGGGAAAGGATTGAACGCAGTAAAGAAAAAATCATCAAAAAGATAAGAGATGGAAACCCCGGGATCTTTGTCGGCACCCATGCCCTCATTCAGAAAAAGGTCAACTTTAAAAAGTTGGCTTTAGCCATTATCGACGAACAGCACCGATTTGGAGTTAAACAAAGAGCCGAGCTGAGAAACAAAGAGCCGGTTCCCCATCTTCTTAGTGTAACCGCCACCCCTATTCCCCGCAGTCTGGCCCTGACTGCTTACGGAGACCTGGAGCTTTCCATTATCGATGAGCTGCCTGCCGGCAGAAAAGAAATAAAGACCGAAGTGGTTTCTCCGGAACAAAGAGATGAGGTTTATAAGCTGGTGAAAAAAGAGATTCAGAAAGGGCGCCAGGCCTTTGTAATCTGTCCCCGTATCTCTTCCTCGGACAAAGAATCCGACTGGCAGGAGGTGAAAAATGCTGAACAAGAATACAAAAAATTATCCGGCAAGGTGTTTCCCGACCTTGAAATAGGGATGCTGCATGGACAGCTGGAACCAAAGCAAAAAGAAAGAATTATGAACCGCTTTAAAAAAGCTGAGATAGATGTTCTCGTTTCCACTTCGGTTGTGGAGGTAGGGGTGGACATACCCAACGCCACGGTAATGATTATCGAAGGGGCAGAAAGATTCGGCCTGGCTCAACTTCATCAATTCCGAGGACGGATAGGGAGGTCTGAACACCAGGCCTACTGCTTTCTTTTTACCACCTCCCCTCAGGATACGGAAAAAAGACGGCTGCAGGCTATGGTAAAAACTAATGACGGCTTCGAACTGGCTCAAAAAGATCTCGAGATAAGGGGCCCCGGCGACTTCTTGGGAGGCCGTCAATCAGGTGTCCCGGACCTGGCCATGGCCTCTCTGCACAATACAAAGCTGGTTGAGAAAACAAGGAGCTGGGCGCAAAAAATACTGGAAAAATCGCCCGAGCTGCAAAAGTACCCCAACTTAAAAAAGCGCTTAAAGCGCTTTAAACAGGAGGTTCACCTGGAGTAATCAGGAACGCAGCTTGGGAGTAACCCAAAAACCCATATACTTGCCCAACATGTAACGGGTTTGAGCGTCAAAAGCAGGCAGAGAACCAAAAACTAAAAGCTGAATGGGCACCAATGCCCAGCCCAAGATGAAAAAGATATATTTGCGAAAACCTTTTTGTTCAGGGCGAGGAGGAAGAAGGGTGGTGCTGACCCAAATGGAAGTCACAAGCCCCAGCATAGCGAAGGTCATTATCCTGCTCACCAGCTTAGGGGTTGTATAGCTCACAATAGACTGTGAAAACCATCCCTGGCCGAAAATAATAGGCATCCAGCCCAGAGTAAAGATAAGAATAGAGGCCATGGACCAGTTCCAGTTGCCTACAATAAGCTCAACCCCCCGGCTTATTTTTTTCATTAAAGGAACCTCTTGATTTTTCAGGCTTCCGTACAAAAAATAGGCGGTATTTTCAGGATAAGCCCATCTTCTTTGCTGCTTATACACCTGTTTTAATGTCTGCCAAGGATTCTGGCCGATGTTGGCGTCCAGAGAAACGGGATAGTAAATAGGCTGGGTGCGGTAATCGCCGTTGTAACGAAAAAAGCATTGCCAAAAAATCCTTGAGTCCTCGTTAACCATATTTCTCTGTTTAAAGCCTACATCAACCAGGGCCTTGAAACTCATAGAATGAGAGGAAAAGGTAACCAGCTGGTTCGGTCTTTCCTGACAAATAATCTGCCAGAAAATTCCGGTAAAAGAAGCGGTCTGAGAAAAAAACGGAGCCTGCCAAATATTGTTATTATAAAGGGGAATGGGCTGGTACGAGGTCCTGGTCGGCTTGTCCGCAGTTAAATAATGATAAGCAACACAGCTAAAGTACTTGGGAAAAATCTGAGTGTCAATATCAAAAGAAGAATAAATGATTTTTTCATAATCTAATCCGAGCCGGTCAACCACCTTTTCTTTTACTTTTTTAGAAGCCCAGGCATCATTAGCACCCTTGCCTTTCAGCTCCCCTACAATATCTCCGGGGTGAAAGGTGGTGAGAAGCTTGAAAAATTTGCCGCCATATTTTTCTTCCAAGACCCGGGCAACTTCTTTCCTGCTCTCCCCTGCTCTTTGTTCAAAGGCAAGCACCACTATTATCTTGTCCTTAGGGTATTCGCACTCAACCAAAGAATCCAGGCTTTCTTCAATCACCTCAATCGGCTCTTTATAGTTGGGAAGAACCACAACATGGTAAATCTCTTTCCAGCTTTGAATGTCGATAGAATATTCTTTAAGCCCTTTAATCTCTGACAGCCAGTCCTGCTCCATACTGTCTTTCATTTTCTTAAACCCGGTATAGAGGTGAAAAGAATAATAGATGCTGAGCACCAGCCAGAAAACCACGAAAACAAGAAGAAAGTGAAGAATAAACACGGGAAACAGCCAAGAAAGAGCAATAACTAAAAAAATAGTGCCCCAGGAGAGAGCACCTTGAACTATTTCGAAAAAACGGTACAGCTGTCTTTCTTTTCCCTCCGGAAGATCTGTTGCTTTACCAACTCTAAGATAGTGCATAACCGATTAAATAGATAGAAGCGAAAGTACTTGTATTGGGGCGACCCCACCGGGATTTGAACCCGGGTTGCCAGGATGAAAACCTGGTGTCCTGAGCCAGACTAGACGATGGGGTCTTTGTCCCTCCCTCTGTCATACAATAAAAACAAGAAATCACCAACAAAGGTTTACCGGAATTGCTAAAACTCCGTATATAGAATAATATAGGACAAACAACGAAGAATCAAGAACCATGACTCAAAAATCAAAGATTAAAACTATATTAGCCGTTGAAACCTCCTGCGATGAAACAGGGGTTGCTGTTCTGAATAAAGAAAAGGGCGGGATAAAAATCTTAGCCAGTGAGCTGGCCTCACAAGCAAAACTTCATCAAAAATACGGCGGGGTTTATCCCAACATCGCCATCAGAGAACACAACAAGAACCTGCCTCTTTTACTAAAAAAGACGGCAGCGCGGGCCGGGAAAACAGAGCTGGATGCTGTAGCCGTAACCGTGGGCCCGGGACTGGAGCCCTGTTTGTGGGAGGGGGTCAACTTTGTTAAAGAAACAGCCAGAAAACAAAACCTGCCCGTTATTCCAGTCAACCATATGGAGGCGCACATTCTTATCAACCTTGTTAATAAAATAAGTAAGGATAAAAAGAGCTTGTTTCCGGCAATAGCATTACTTGTAAGCGGAGGCCATACCCAGCTCGTCCTGGTAAAATCCATAGGCGACTATGAGGTCCTGGGAGAAACCAGAGATGATGCAGCCGGCGAATGCTTTGACAAGTCAGCCCGCATCTTAGGATTGTCCTATCCCGGCGGACCCGAGATCGCTGCCCGCGCAGAACAATCCACCGCTTCCGAACCGCATCCGGTAATCGATCTTCCCAGACCGATGATAGACAGTCGTGATTATGATTTCTCCTTTTCCGGGCTCAAAACAGCTGTTCTTTATGACTTCCGTTCCCGGTCTGCCGAAATCAAAGAGTCGGAGCAATATATCACAGCTATGTGTTATGAAATCGAACAAGCCATCACAGACGTGTTGGTAAAAAAGACAATAAAAGCTGCCAAGGACTATCTGGTTAAAACAATTATTTTAGGCGGGGGGGTGGCCGCCAACAAAAAGCTAAGACAAGAAATTAGTAGAGAGGCAGAAAAAAAATTACCCGGCGTTAGTTGTCTTCTGCCCCCTACCCGGTTTGCTACGGACAACGCGGTCATGGTTGGAGCGGCCGCCTTCTTCAATCTGGAACAAGCAGCAGGCTGGCAAGAGATCAAAGTTAATGCTAATCTAAGACTGGACAGCGATTAAAAACCTATTCTTTTAACCGCCATCGCTTTATGATTCGAGTCATTTATATTCTTCTAGGTATCGCACCCAGCTTGGTCTGGCTTGTTTATTATCTGAACAAGGATGCCGACCCTGAACCTAAGAAATCGATTTTAAAAATTTACATGGGAGGGGCCCTGTCCGCCGCCTTGGCCGGTATCCTAGAAACCATACTTATTAGAAACTGGGAAGGATACTACAGCGCCGGAATTTATCCTTCCGCCCTCTTCTTCGTTGCCATTGCCTTTATTGAAGAGTTTGCAAAATATCTGCCTGTAAGGCTGGAGCAATGGAACAATATGGAGGTTGACGAACCGTTTGATGTCGCAGCCTATATGATAACCTCAGCTATGGGGTTCGCAGCCCTGGAAAATATTTTCCTTTTCTTCACCAAAAGATTAAGATTTATGGAGATCTTTTTTGTCTCCAGCTTCCGTTTTGTAGGAGCCACCTTTTTACACGCTCTCTGCTCCGGACTGCTCGGCTACTTTATCGCTCTTTCTTTTTATCACAGAAAAACTAAAAAAAGTTTAAAAGCCCGTTTCCTGGTCGTCTCTGGATTCATAGCAGCCACCCTGTTGCACGCTTTATACAATTTCTCTATAATAAAAGTAGCCAATCAACTGAGAATTCTGTTTCCCCTGGTTCTCGTTGGAATTTCCGCCCTTATTCTTTCCCTTTCCTTAAAACATCTCCAAAAATTAAAAAGCATTTGTAAATAATTACTGCGTAATATGATGAAAAAAAACGAAGAAGAGATAGAGGTTAAAAAAGAAGGCTGGTTTGAGCCGGAGGGTGAGCTGGTGGTTGATGTTTGGGAAAATGAAGAAGAAATAGTGATTCAGGCGCCCGTAGCAGGCGTAGAGAATGATGATATAGAGATTATAATCGAAGGTGATGTTTTGAAAATAAAAGGAGAAAGACCCAACACAACCGAAGTAAAAGAAGAAAATTATCTTTTAAAAGAATGTTACTGGGGTTCTTTCGGTAGAGAGATCAGTCTGCCGGAAAGCATTAAGAAAGAGGATGTCAAGGCCAGCGTGGAAAAGGGAATTTTAACCATCAAGCTGCCCAAAAAAGAACAGGAACAGGAGGGAAAGAAAATAGAAATAGAATAAAATTTGTGCAATACCTGATTAATGGCTTTCCGAACCCAAGTGAGGAAAACATCCAAGGTTCTTGAGCGTCAGCGAAAGGTTCTTCTATTGCACAGCTGCCCGCCAACTAATCAACCAAAAAACCGCCAACCGGCGGTTTTTGCATATAAAACAAATCTTATCTGCAAGCGCTTTAATTCTCTCTGGTTATGCCTTGGGAGAGATTCGAACTCTCACGGGTTTCCCCATTGGGTCCTAAACCCAACGCGTCTGCCAGTTCCGCCACCAAGGCGTAAGTTGTCTTTGATCAACTCTTCAGCATAAGAGCTTCAGTAAAAAGGCGGGCTCAGCCCGCCTTTTTACCATACGCACCCCTTTACTTCCCTTTTTAGTTTACCCGGGGGCGCCAGCAACATATTTCACAATTGCCGGAACCGCTCTTGCCAGCAGGGCTAAAGCCAGACCAATAGCCGCAAACATGATGAAGTTTTTGCCCTTGCTTATCTTTTCATCACTGCCTGCCGCAGTCAGGATCTGAAAGGCACCAAGCAGAACAAATATGATGGTCAAGGCAATCAGAAAGGTAAAAACCCAGTTGACTGCGTAGTTTATCGTACCCAGCAGACAGCAGATGCCGCAGATGTCACCGTCGTCGACATAAGAACAGGTACCCGTTTCAGTACCGCCAAGCGCAGCATCACAAGCATCTACACCCGTAGGAGCTCTTACGTAACAACTATCTGGAAGCTCCTCTTGAGCAAAAACAGGCAAAGAAACTGCCATCAACATCAAGCCGACAAATACTGTCTTTAATAAGTTTTTTGACATAATTTTTATTTCACTTTTACTCCGTTT
This sequence comes from uncultured Candidatus Saccharibacteria bacterium, assembly GCA_964501525.1. Classification (GTDB taxonomy): domain Bacteria; phylum Patescibacteriota; class Minisyncoccia; order Minisyncoccales; family CAYTKG01; genus CAYLVJ01. The sequence goes on from CAZCSI010000001.1 coordinate 37,829, forward strand.
TAACGTGAATATGTCACCGGAGTATATTTTAAGCGACCTTTAAACAATGACCTTTTAATTCATTAAGTCTAACACAATAGTTTTCAACTGTAAACAACCAAACTGTGCAATATTGCTGACATCCGCATTCACCCGATTTATCCGCCTAACAACTCTACCCAACAACTACTTTGTTTTCACATTGGCACTGGCTCGTCCGGTGGCGGAATTGGCACTGGGTCGCCTGGGTCGCCTGGGTCGCCCGGCGGTAACGGATCAGGCGGTAACGGATCAGGCGGTAACGGATCAGGCTCTGGCACTGGCCCTGGCACTGGCTCAGGCTCGGGCTCACTAGGCACTGGCCCTGGCCCTGGCCCTGATTCTGATGAAGAC
>CAZCSI010000001.1:38210-55360 GCA_964501525.1 uncultured Candidatus Saccharibacteria bacterium
CATTCACCCGATTTATCCGCCTAACAACTCTACCCAACAACTACTTTGTTTTTACTCTGGCACTGGGTCGCCTGGGTCGCCCGGCGGCCACGGATCAAACGGTGGCGGCTCGGGTTCAGGTTCAGGCTCAGGCTCAGGCTCGGGTTCAGGCTCAGGCTCGGGTTCAGGCTCAGGCTCTGGCTCGGGCTCAGGCTCAGGCTCTGGCTCTGGCTCTGATTCCGAAGACGGTACACCTAAAGTATACTTGAGAACCGAGGTTAGCCCTCTGGCAAAAAGGATGATGGCTAAACCGATAGCAGCGTACATAATAAAATCTCTTCCTTTCTTAACTCTCTTGGCGTCTCCTCCTCCGGTCAAGACAAAAAATGCTCCGATCAAGACCATCAGGGTTGTCAAGGGAATACCCACCATAAGAATAAAGTTGGCAATGCTCTCTATCAGCTCTTCGAGGCTATCGTATTCTAAGGGGTTTTCAAATTCAATTTGAGCTGCTGCCAAGAGGGGTAGAAGAAGTAAACCAAGGAATAAAATGGTAGTTAATGTTTTTTGAGCTGACTGCATATCAAAGAGTATGTATTTTATTATTTTTTCTCAAAAAGCAAGGCCCAGTGAAAATCACCGGACTCCAACTCTTTCTCAAACTTAAAACCCTTTTCTTCTGTTTTTTCCTTTACCTCTTCCTCGGATACACGCAATGTTTGTTTCGGACCGAACCCGGATTCCCTTTTCCAATCAATGATAAGCAGTTTACCTCCCGGCCTTAACACACGGCCGGCCTCTTCGATAATCTTAATTCTTTCTTCGGCCTGAAAAAGAACATTGGGAATAAGAACCAGGTTCAGGTAATCATCCGGCAGGGTTGACCCTTTTTCCTTTTCCAGGTCGCAGCGGACGGTCTGGATATTGTAAACTCCTTTTGAGCGGGCCTCTTTCTCCAGGACAAGCAAGGGCTCCTGCTGAATATCCATGCCGTAAACCTTGCCCTTGGGCAGCCTGCGGGCCAGCTCTATGGCAAACTTACCCGTACCGCACCCAAACTCAGCGGCCAGCATATTCTGCTCAATTGAAATCTGGTCTAAAATCTGATTGGGCCTTATAAATCCTGACATGTTCTCCTATTTTACCCTATTTTTTGTCAAAACAAAAGATTACTTGTCAACGATGCTGATCGAGGCTATCTTATCTTCCTTGTCAAGTTCCATAATTTTTACTCCTTGAGTCGACCTCCCCATTTTAGAAACCTCGTCTATCTTGCTTTTGATAATCTGGCCTTTGGCCGAAATACTGATCAAATATTTTTCTTTTTCTTCCAGTACCTTTGCTTCTACAATATCACCTGTTTTCTTGGTCAAGTGGGCTGTTTTCACACCTTTGCCTCCTCTTTTTTGAACCCGGTATTCGGACAGAGCGGTTCTCTTTCCGTATCCGTTCTCCGTGATTGTCAGCAGCTCTTGCTTGTCAGATGAAACAACACCCATGGCCACCAGCGAGTCTTTGCTGCCGAGATCCATCCCCTTGACACCCATAGCTGTCCTGCCCATAGACCGGACATCTTTCTGCTGGAAACGAATCGCCTTTCCTTTACGGCTGACCAGTATTACCTCCTGCTTTTTTTCGCAGACCCGGGCTTCTCTCAGGGCATCACCTTTTTTTAGATTAATGGCTATCAGTCCGTCTCTTCTAACATTTTTGTATTCACTTATCTCTGTCTTTTTAACCCTTCCTTTTTGAGTAGCCATGATAAAGAAGGCGTTTTTAGTTTTTTCTTTTTCTTTACTCAAGGGCAGAAGGGCTAAAATCTTTTCGTCCGAAGATATCTGGATGAAGTTCATCACGTTGGCGCCCTTAGCCGTTCTTTTTGCTGCCGGCACCTCGTAGACCTGCGACTTGAAAACCTTGCCCGAGTCGGTGAAAAAATAAAGCCAGTCATGGGTGTTGGCAAAAATGAGATGCTCCACCCTGTCTTCTTCTTTAGTTTTGGCTCCTATCACCCCTTTGCCGCCCCTCCTCTGAACTCGATAAACTGAAGCGTTCATTCTTTTAATCATGCCCTTTTCGGTAAGAGCGACCACCACCTCTTCATCCGGTATCAAATCGTCTGGAGTGATCTCGTCCGCTTTTTTAGCGAAAACTTTTGTTTTTCTCTTGTCGCCGTACTCCTGCTTTATCTCTTCCAGCTCCTCTTTTATAACCTTGTCTATTTTCTTGGGCGCCTCTAAAATAGCGGTTAACTCCTTCACCAGGGCCCGCTTCTCTTTCAACTCCTGTTCTATCTTCTCCCGCTCCATACGAGCCAATGAAGAAAGCCTCATGTTCAAGATAGCTTCCGCTTGAAGAACGCTCAACTTGAATTTCTTAATGAGGTTTTTCTGAGCGTCTGCCCGGTCTTCGGAGGCTTTGATAGTCTTAATAACTTCATCAATATCGGCCAGCGCCTTTTCGAATCCTTCCAGGATGTGGGCCCTGGCTTCCGCTTTTTCTTTATCGTACTTGGTTCTTCTGGTTACTACTTCTCTGCGATGCTCTATAAAGGAAGATAGAATATCGGATAAACTCATTCTCTTGGGCTGAATCCCTCCTTCCAAAGCTACCATATTAAGGTGAAAAGTACTCTGAAGATATGTTTTTTTGTAAAGAAAATTGAGCACCCGGCGCGGTGCAGCCCCCCTCTTAAGATCAAGAACAATCCTTACCCCTTCTTGGCCGGACTCATCCCTAATGTCTCTGACTCTTTTTAGTTTTTCCTCTTGAACCAGTTTAGCGATCTGCATTAAAAGTTTAGGTTTGTTAACCCCAAAAGGAATCTCGGAGATAACAATCCTGGATCTTTGTGCGCCTTCTACGACTTCAGCCCTGCCTCGTATAAGCACCGGGCCTCGGCCTTGAGAATAAGACTCAACGATTTGTTCCCGGTCATAGATTACGCCGCCGGTCGGGAAATCGGGGCCTGTTATAAACTGAAGCAGGTCTTCGGTGTTGGCCTTGGGGTTGTCTATAAGATGCGCTGCGGCATCGCACACCTCAACCAGATTGTGAGGAGGAATCTTGGTGGCCATACCTACGGCAATACCTATACACCCGTTAAGAAGCAGCTGGGGCACGGGAGAAGGCAGAACATCCGGTTCCGTCTTGGTTCCGTCAAAGTTCTCTGAAAAATCCACCGTCTCTTTTTCAATATCCTGCAGCATCAGGGCCCCTATTGGAGAAAGTTTGGCCTCAGTATAGCGCTGGGCGGCAGGGGGGTCCCCGTCTATGGAGCCAAAGTTGCCTTGCGGTTTGACCAAAGGATAACGCAAAGAAAAATCCTGGGCCATACGGACCATAGCGTAATAAGCAGCCTGGTCGCCGTGAGGATGATAGTTTCCCAAAGTGTGACCCACAACGGTAGCCGATTTCCTGAATCCGGAGCCGGGAGTAAGACCCATTTTGTGCATAGCGAAAAGTATACGGCGCTGAACCGGCTTTAACCCGTCTCTCACATCAGGCAGAGCCCGCGATACTATAACCGACATCGCATAGGAGATATAAGAGTCCTTCATCTCTTTGCTGATGCTAAGAGGTTTTACCTCGCCTATCGCCTCTATTTCTTTTTTCTTTTTAGCCATATAGTCCTTTTATGGTCTCTTTAAAACTTAATCGGTTTCTAATTCTTTCTTCAAACCCTCGATCTCAATCCCCTCCAGCTCTCCCTGCCCCTCAAGTTCTTCCAAAATATCTATCAGTTCCTGTTCGGACTGGGCCTGTTCCAGTCTTTCCATGATTTCTTTATTTTTCTGAAGAGTTTCCCAATTTTTTTTCAGATCTTCCTTTTTATCTAGGACCTCTTTGATCTCGTCTTCCTGGGAAACAAATAAATCCTCTCCCGTTATGCTTCCAAGATCGCTCAACCGCCTGCCAATTTTTGGCAGCCAATAAAAAAGAGAGGCAAGAACAACCAGGCCGAATAAAAACCAGAAAAGTATCTTTTTTTTCGGCTTCGGAAGGCTATGCACTTTCTCAAGAATATTTTCTTTTTTTGGTTGTTCACTGTTCACCGGAAAGCACAAAAAACTGAATTTTATCTTCTTTAAAATCAGATTTGCTGAAAACAAGTTCTTCTTCCTGTTCAAAACTTTTTACATCCAGCTCCTTAATCCATTTGGACATCTTCTCTTGATCCTTTTTCTTACCGGAAGCAGACTTTTTTACCTGCGTTTGAAAGAAAACGACCATCAAGGGGTCTATCTGAGTCATTATGTCTTTTACCTTTTTGGCTGAAGGAAGACTGTCCAACCCTAAAGGGATGAGGAGTATGTTTGCATCCCCTATGCTTTCCAAAGTATCGGCGTCAAGCTCTTTCTGAGAAAAAGAGTGTATATAGCAGGCGCGGACGCCTTCTCCGATCACAACATAAATCGGAGAATCGCCCGAGTCGGCAATTCCTTTTATAAAAACACCTTTGATCTCATACTCTCCCGGACCCTTAACCAAAAAAGCACCTTTTCTTTCGCTGCTTTTAAGGTCATGCGGCCTGGCTAAAACCAAAATATCGCTTTTTTTAGCGAGTTTTTTAAGAGAGCTGTCCCATTCTCCAATCACAATTTTAACTCTCTTTCTACGTTCTTGTGGGTGAGGAACAAGAAGCCGCAGCTTCCCGCTATCCTCTTGCCTGATTCTTATTACCATATACCGATGGTGCTGTCATATATAATTGTATATAATCACTCTATCATTATTTTATCAAAAAAGAGGCCTTGCATCAACCCTTGAAATCTTTATAATAAATGGTACACTAAATTGTATGAATATGGACCAATTAATTCAAAAAGAAGAGCTAAAAGATTTTTTCCAGCCGCCCAGCCCTAACGACATTATAAAGGGAAAAATCATTGGCCAGGAGCGACTGGCCCTTTTTGTAGATTTAGGTTCTTTTGGAACCGGAATCGTTTACGGAAAAGAATTTTTCAAGGCCAAGAAAATGATGGATGACATCAAGAAAGGCAGAGAGGTAAAAGCTAAAGTAGTGGAGATAGACGGCGTAGACGGCTATACTGAAGTTTCAGTAACCAAAGCCTGGGAAGAGATGATTTGGAAAGAGCTGAAAAAGTTAAAGGAAGAAAAAGAGCCTTTTACGGTTACTATCCTCAAAGCGAACAAAGGCGGGTTGATGGCTAACGTCAGAGGCATACAAGGCTTTCTCCCCGTTTCCCATTTGAGCCCCGAGCATTATCCCAAGGTAGAAGGAGGGGATTCGGAAAAAATACTCCAGGCTTTACAGGATTTTATAGGCCAGGAGATGAAAGTGGTGGTGCTCAATATTGATCCCGAACAAGAAAACCTGATACTTTCCGAAAAAGAAGCTGATACGGAAAAAGCCAGGCAGCTGATGGAAGAGTACGAGGTGGGAGACACGGTTCAGGGAGAGATAACCGGAGTAGTTGATTTCGGCGCTTTCATTAAATTCCCCCATCCTCCTGAAGAAAAAGGCAAAACCATTGAGGGGTTGATTCATATTTCAGAGATGGATTGGCAGCTGATAGAAAATCCGCACGACGTAGTTGAACAGGGAGACATAGTTAAGGCCGAAATAATAGACATCTCTCAGGGCCGAATTTCCCTTTCTCTAAAGGCGCTTAAAAAAGACCCCTGGCAGGAGATAGACCTTAAAAAAGCAGACATCGTCAAGGGGAGGGTGACAAAATTCAACCCTTTCGGCGCCTTTGTGCAGGTAACCCCTAAAATACAAGGCCTGATCCATATCTCCGAATTCAACACTGAAGAAAGAATGAAAAAGGAGCTCCAGATAGGAGAAGAATATGAGTTTGAAATTACACTCCTCGACCCGGAAGACCATCGAATGATTCTAAAGCTGAGTGAATAACAACTCAGCTGCCTCAATGAGCGGCAATACGATTTCAGCAGGTGCCAACCTAGCTTTATCGAGAAATGATTAGAAAAAATAAAAAATTAAAAACTCCCAACAAGTTTCCTGTTTGGGTTGTAGCGATTTTGTGTTTTTTAGCTCTTTTTGTTTTAGCTTCTTTTATCCCTCTCAGTTCAGAAGAAAGAATCCCTCTAAGCCAAGCTGTCAAAGAAATCAACGAAGGCGAGATAGAAAAAATAAGCATTAAAGGAAACAGGATGGAGTTCTTCGCGCTCGACGGACTAACCAAAACAGCGCTTAAAGAAACCGAAGTCGGGGCCGTGGAAACCCTTTTGAGGCTGGGAGCCCAAGAAGAAGCCTTAAAAGAGATTGAAATTGTTGTTGAAGACGAAAATGATATTTGGAGCTGGCTGGGTCCCTTGGCTTTAACTCTCCTGCCTTCCCTGCTTATCTTTTTCTTGTTCTGGAAAATATTACAAAGCGCTAAAAGCAACGCTACCGCCGCCTTTGATTTTACTCAAGCTAAAGCCCGACTTTTCGGAGGTGAAGGAAAGGAAAAAGAAGAACAAACAAGCTTTGAAGATGTAGGCGGGCTCGAGCAGGCCAAAAAAGAATTAAAGGAAATCGTTGATTTTCTCCAGAGTCCGGAAAAATACTTTCAAATCGGAGCTCAAATACCAAGAGGAGTGTTGCTCGTCGGCCCTCCCGGAACCGGTAAAACACTGCTGGCAAGAGCTGTAGCCAACGAGGCAGGGGTGCCCTTTTTCTCTATCTCCGGCTCAGAGTTTATTGAACTTTTTGTCGGCGTAGGCGCCAGCCGGGCAAGAAGCTTGTTTTCTCAGGCTAAAAAGGCAGGTAAGGCTATTATTTTTATTGACGAACTGGACAGTATCGGTAAATCAAGGGGCATGGGGCTCCGAGGAGGAGGCCTCGAAGAAAGAGAGCAGACTCTGAACCAAATTTTAACGGAGATGGACGGTTTTGAAAGAAAATCGGAGGTGATTGTTATGGGAGCCACCAACAAACCGGAGGCTTTGGACCCGGCTCTTTTAAGACCCGGACGTTTTGACCGGCGCATAGTGCTTGATCCTCCCGATATCAAGGATAGAGAAAAAATATTAGAGATTCACTCGCGGGGAAAACCTTTAGCCAAAGAGGTAAAGTTGCGGGAGATTGCGGAAAGAACTCCTGGTTTTTCCGGAGCCGACCTTGAAAGCTTGCTCAACGAGGCAGCCATTATGGCAGCGAGAAAAGGTAAAAAGAAAATAGGCCAGGAGCATCTTCTTTCTTCCATAGAAAAAGTAATGCTTGGGCCGGAAAGGAAAAGCCATCTTCTTAACAAAAAAGAGAAAGAAATAGCCGCCTATCATGAAGCCGGGCACGCCTTAACCGCTTCTTCTTTGGGAAAAGAAAAAGTAAGAAAAGTTTCCATAATAGCCCGCGGGGTAGCAGCTGGCTACACCTTAAAAATGCCGGAAGAAGAAAAACGCCTTAAAGTAAAAACGGATTTCGTCAATCAAATCGCTATTCTTTTTGGAGGCTACACAGCTGAAAAGATGAAGTTCGGAGAGATAAGTACAGGCGCCTCCAATGACTTGCAAAAAGCGACAGAGATTGCCAGAAAATTAGTAAAAGAATACGGCATGTCACTTTTAGGGCCTATCTCCTTTGAAAACAAAAGCAGCGGCATCTTTGAAGAAAAACTGTTTGGCAAACCGTCTTATTCCGAGGAAACAGCTACGCGTATTGACAAAGAGATAGAAAAAATACTTAATGAGGGAAAACATATGGCGGAAAAAATTCTAAAGGAAGAAAAGGATACTCTAGAAAAACTGGCTCGCAGACTTATTGAAAAAGAGACAATAGAAAAAGAAGAGTTTGAAGAAATCGTAGGTAAAAACACAGACTGAGCAGTTCAACAAAAAACACTGAATTTTCTCAAACGGTCGGAAAAACAACGACTGGCGATGATTAAAGGGCGTGTAGTTCAGTGGTTCGAACGCCATTCTTATAAAATGGAGGTCCCTGGTTCGATCCCAGGCACGCCCACAGGGCGGTTAGCTCAGTTGGCTAGAGCGTCTCGTTGACATCGAGGAGGTCGCAAGTTCAAGTCTTGCACCGCCCACCTCAACTCTATCAAACAGCTTAAAACGGGAATATTAATCCTTATAACTTCGTTATGACTAAAACATTAGAGATTGAAAAACAACAATTGAGGCAGGACCTGCCGGAGATAAGTACAGGCGATGAGGTGCGGGTCTGGCAGAAAATAGGAGAAGGTAAAGAAGGTAAAGAGAGAGTCACGCCTTTTACCGGTATCGTAATTGCCAGAAAACACGGCAAAGGAGTTTCAGCTACTATTACGGTCAGAGGCGAGATAAGCAATATAGCGGTAGAAAGGATATTCCCCATCCATTCTCCAACCATCAAAAAAATAGAGGTTCTTACCAGGCACAAAGTCAGAAGGTCCAAGCTTTATTTCCTGCGCCAAAGAAAAGGAAAGAAAGCGCGGTTGAAAAGAAAAGAGATACAGTAAAAAGCACGCCCAACAGGTTGGGCGGGCGAGTGCTGGAACTGGCAGACAGGCAGCGTTGAGGACGCTGTGGAGTTAACTCCGTGTGGGTTCAAATCCCACCTCGCCCACCATCTCCTGCCCCTTTTTGTGCAATACCTGATTAACGGCTTTTCGAACCCAAAAGAGGAAAACATCCAAGGTTCTTGAGCGTCAGCGAAAGGTTCTTCTATTACACAAAAATTTAGGTTAAAAATAAAAGTTGACTGTTGAAAAGCTGTGAAAAACCACACAGCCAAAGGTTAGTAAACAGGACAACGAAGAAGGGCGGCTAGCTCAATCGGCAGAGCATCGCGCTTACATCGCGGAGGTTATAGGTTCAAGTCCTATGCCGCCCACACTTATCTCCATTTCAGACAAAACAGCCGGGGTGGTGGAATGGTAGACACGAGAGACTTAAAATCTCTTGGACTTCGGTCCGTGCGGGTTCGACTCCCGCCTCCGGCACACTTTAAAAGCCCGCCGATTCGGCGGGCTTTTAAATTCAATTCTTTTTTTCACAGCTTAAACTCTACTCTAAAATCTCTATATAGGTTCTTTTAACTCCGAATGACTTCGCCTCCCAATAAGTAGAAAACCAGATATCAACATGAACGGAATTACGAGGGTGCATTCTATCCTCAACTACAAAAATTTTCTCTCCATAAACCTGAGGTATCCTTATTTTGGTCCCAAAAGGCAGCAAGTTGGTGGCTACTATACCGTCCCTTACAGAACTTCCGGAGGCGGTTATAAACGGGTCTCCGTTTGTTTGGCAAGGAGTGCTCGAATAAGCGGTCACAAAAACATTGAGTCTTTTCATTTCATTCAATTCCCGGCTTGAATAGGAAGGGTCGGACAGAGGACGAAGAGTATTCCCCTGAACAACAGGCAGTCCATCTTCGTTTTCTTCATAAATGAAAATCAGAGCCTGATCAAACTCAGCCTCTATTGCTTTAGTTTTTAAACTAAATGCGAAGAAAATCATCGTTAGGGCCAGAATCGAGAACAAGATTTCCAGTAAATATACGCGAGTCCCTTTAGGAACCCGAGGTTTTAGGGGGACTAACATTCCTGTATTGTTCCTTGTTCTGTTTTTTTGAAGAAAAACAGAGTTTTGGAAAAAGGTATGTTCAAAAAGTTTTTTCTACTTTAAAACCCCCTCAGCGGGGGATTGACCCTATATTAGCAAAAAACATACTTTTGTCAAGGTTTTTCATGTTTTTAAATTAAACTTCTGATGTACGGCAAAGCAGGTTGTTACAAGGTCTTTTGCGGGCTTTTTCAGAAAAAAAGCAGAAGCAAATCATTAAAAAATTGTTAGTTTCGAAAAAAGAGCCGTGTTATAATGAAAATATGAAGAAAATAAACTCTTTAACTGCCTTGATTTTGCTGATATCTCTTGCCGGCTCTGCAGCAGCTTATAGTCTGGTTTTACAAACCCGCCTTAAACAACAATATCCGAACCCCTTTTTAATCCTTGAGCCTTCTGATTCAGAAAGCCTGTCACACCAAACCTCGACTCCGGATACTCCCAAACAGCTTTCTCAAGAACTGCCAGAAAAGATTCCGGACCTTGATTCTCCAAAGCATGATTCTGAATCGTTGCAAGAAAAAGAACCGGAAACGGACTCTCCTGAAAAAGACTCCCCCTCTCCGTGGGAGTGGGCAAAAGATCAGGCAGGGTTTCACCGGCTCAATCCAAGCGGCCAAGAGCAGGTTTTATCGGAGCTGAACGGGCTGTTTTTTCAGAAATCTGAGCGCTTAAAAGCGCTTAGTTTTTTACGCTTAGGAACCCCTTATCAATTTGGCTGCCTCGGAGAGGGCGAAAACCAAAAGGACTCTGACCCGGTTTTTCGGCTGGACGTTACCGACTGTACCGCTTTTGTATTAACCAATGTTGCTCTACTCAACGCTTACAACCTCGAGCAAGCGAAGGAGAATATGAAAATCGTTAATTACCGCCCTCAAATAGGTTCTCAAACCGGACAAAAAGAATATCAATTAAGTTTTGAAAACCGACTCCATTTTACCACTGACCGCAACAGCACCTCTCCCCTTTTCGAAGATATCACCTCAACTGTTGCTTTTTCCGAAGAACTCAGAAACAAAGAAGTTGTTCTAAATCGAGTCAAAGAAGACGGAACAAGAATAATTGATATCGAGTGGCAAAAACAAGTCGAACTCACTTATATCCCGAACAACAATATTTCCCAAGAGACCTTAAACCGCTTACCCGAAACAGCAGGGATTGCTTTTATCAAAGAAGATTATTTTCAACTGGGACTGGATGTAGCTCATGAAGGATTTCTATTCAACCAATCACTTTTAGTACACGCAAGCTCTGAACAGAATAAAGTAGTGGCCGTTGACTTCCTGGATTATTATTTCGGCCGACAAAATGAGCCTCCCCGCTTTGACGGAATAATCGTCTTTAATCCCCTGATAACCGATTAAAAGCTTGCAGCCGATAATAAAAAGTAAAAACAAAAAAGAAGCAAAGCTTCTTGGAGCGGGCGAGCGGAGTCGAACCGCCGTTTCCGGCATGGCAAGCCGGTGTAATGACCACTATACGACGCCCGCTGGTGCCGCGGGTGAGAATCGAACTCACGACCCTAAAGTTTTCAGCTTTATGCTCTACCACTGAGCTACCGCGGCTGAGGCCTGGGTGGGAATTGAACCCACGTATAAGGGTTTTGCAGACCCTTGCCTTACCACTTGGCTACCAGGCCTTTTCATTTTGACCTTATTGTAGCATCTTCCCCCCGGAAATCAAGAAAGTTCCATCTTCTTCTCTCTTATCTCGTAGGCCACTAAAATGTCTCCTTCTTTTACTTTCTCTCCCCTGCTTTCATATAAGAGACCGACTTCCTCGCCTTCCTTTCCACTTTTAATATCTTTTTTATTCCTTTGCACATTGACAACCTTCCCTTCGCCTATGCCCGCCCCCGATTTCAGCTCTACCTCGCCTTCCTCCGGCCGAAAAACTTCTATTTTATTGCCTCTTTTCACCTCTCCTTTTTCCACCTTAACCCCTACAACTTGACGGCTGGAATCCGTTTTAAATACAGCCAGGGTTTTCAACTTAGCCAGGTTGACTCTCACTTTTTGAAAGCCTAAAGAACCCTTCATTATTTTCTCTACTCCTTCCTTCAGCTTGTAAATAACATCGAATAGATAAACGGGCACACCCGCTTTTTCAGCCTCCCTTTTAATCTTGTTTGGAACACCCACTCTAAAGCCGATGATCACCGCCTCACAGGTATCAGCCATATGTACGTCGTTCAGGCCGACATCGCCCATGTCCGACTTGATAATATTCACCCCTATCTTGTCCTGAGGTAATTCACTCAAAACACGCTTTACAGGGTCAATAGAACCAACTACATCAACTTTGATAATTAGATTCAATCTCTTTTCCGTTTTTACTTCTCCGCTCTTGTCATCCTCAGCTCCAACTCGGCACTCCTCTGCTTCTTCTGCAGCCTGTCTAGCCTCGTCTAAGCACGAACAGGCCCTGAACCTTTGCCCCACCCGGGGCAGTTGATTAAAGCCCAAAATAGCAACCGGCTGGCCCGGCTCTGCCTTTTCTGCCTTTTCTCCTTTAAAATCCTCCATTTTTTTGATTCTCCCAAAAGAACTTGAAGTGGCTATCACGCTCCCGGTTCTTAAAACTCCTTTTTTAACCAACAAAACAGCAATCGGGCCCCTTTTGGAAGAAAGGTGGGATTCAATTACCACCCCCTCAGCCGGATCACTCCAATCAGCTTCAAACTCTTGAACTTCAGCCAGCAAAAGAATAACCTCCACCAACTCTTCTATACCCTTTCCCGTTTGCGCAGAAGTTTCAACAGCCGGTATCTCCCCCTTTTTTTCTTCAACTACTACGCCTTCTTCAGCCAGCTGCCCCTTAATCTTAGCTGAGTTAGCTCCTGCCTTGTCCACCTTGTTAAGAGCAACTACAAAAGGAGTGTTGCTTTCCTGTAAATGCTTAATCGCTTCTTTTGTCTGAGCCTCAACTCCTTCATCCGCGGCCACAACCAAAACCGCCAAGTCCGCTATCTTGGTTCCGCGAGCACGCATTTCTATAAAGGCCGCGTGGCCGGGGGTGTCGATAAAGGTCAGCTTCTTGCCCCCTTTTTCTATCTCATAAGCGCTGATGTGCTGAGTAATGCCGCCCGACTCTTTTTCTAAAACCCGGAGGTCTTTTATCTTCTCCAAAATAGAGCTCTTACCATGGTCAATGTGCCCAACCAAAACCACCACCGGTTGTTTTTCTCTTACATCTTTTTTCATATCTGTTTTCTTGATTTTTCTATGGCCTCTCTTTCTTCCGGGGAAAGAGTACGTTCACACTCTCCTTTTACAATCTCTTTGACAAAAACTTTGGTCTCCCCTTCCTTGAAGAGCCCGCTTATCACCACTCCGCTGTCAAAAGCATCCAGCAAGGCCAGGGAAAAACTTTGTTTACCGCCTGCTTGAGAAAAGGCGTCATAACGAATTAATCCTTTTTTCTGAACAAAAAAACGGCTTTCTTCTTGAAGCTGCTTCAATCCCTTTTCCAAACTGGCCGCCTTTCTTTCCAGGCTCTGCCATCTTGTTATCAACTCTTCCATGTTTTCCGGCCTCTCTGGTTTTTTGAATAAGTTAATCATATTTTATTTAAATCAAAGCGGTGGGTAGAGGATTCGAACCTCTATGGGATTGCTCCCACGGCATTTCGAATGCCGCGCATTAGCCGTTCTGCCAACCCACCCCGGACAAGACTGTGCAAAACAATTAAAAGAAAAACTGCTTTGTCTAATAAAACAGATTCTCTTGGTGGACCCGCGGGGAATCGAACCCCGAACTCATCCATGCCATGGATACGTGTTACCGTTATACCACGGGCCCTTCGGCAATAATTATTCTTGCCTTCGCTTCTCAATATTTTGCCCTCTCTTTTGTCTTTTCATTCCAACTCATTATAATCCCAACCCATTACAGTTCCCACCGCAACTCACGATAAGGTGTCCCCACCCTGATTCGAACAGGGATCCGCTCCTTAGGAGGGAGCTGTTCTATCCAATTGAACTATGGGGACCTGTTCGACCCACAGAGGTGATTGTTTTTTATATTAAGGTAAAAAACGGCTTAAATCAACTCCAAAACAAAAATCTGCGTCAATGCAGATAAGCACTTCGGTCCTCCGAACTCCGCTGTCATTTCTTTAACAGGCGATTAGTAAACTATATTAAGTCTGTATAGGAAAGCTATTGCTTCTCTATAAGGTAAATCTTTGTCCCTATCCCTGTCAAAACAACACAATCTCCAACCTCAAGTTCTTCAGCCTCAACAACTGTAGCGTTGCTTATTTTAAAAACTGACCTTTCGCCTTCCCTACCACTTTGTATCCACCACTGTTCATTGTCTTCTCCTTTTCTCGCTATAGACCCATAACTCTTCCCCAGACCTCTTAAGCTGGGGATATCTATGGCTTCAAAATCTATCTCTTTTGGAGGCAACAAGAGTTCCCACCCTACTTCTAAGAATTTTTCGTCTTTCCAAAAGTTGTCATACCTGTCTTCATTTAAGGCAATTATCTCTCCTGCCCGTGAACTGTCATCCAGTTCATCATTAGCGATAGACAACAAGCTGTCTCCTTGCTTAACACGATACACTTCTAGAAAATACTCCTTAGGCTCATAACCATACCTGGGACAATCGCTTGTGCTGACAAAGCCTAACTCTTCACTTTCTTTTTCCGTGTCCAGGTCCGGCCCTTCCTGTTCTAGATCTTCGCCTCCAGTTTCCGTGTGTAGGTCCAATCCTTCATGTCTTGTATATAATCTTAACCCTTCTCGAGAAAAGAACAGGGCCGCACCGAAGACAGAAAGGCTCAATATGGCTAAAACGAAAATAATATTTTTTTTCATAATCTTAAATTACGTAAATTAATATTCTTTTTTATTTTTTATTAATGAAAGAGAGAGTGAACACTTTCTTAAAAATCCTGTCAGCCCAATCTCACAGTTTTAAACCGCTAGAAACATCAGATATGTCCAACCTCTCGACCCACAACCTTAGGTAATTCAAGTCTATTCTTTCCTTCGATATCTCCATAACCGATTTTGCATCTCCTAGATGCTTCTCTGAATTGCTACTTTTATGCCATCGCAGCTTATTGAGAATTAAGTCCTCGGGAGAAATGAAATAAATATCTGTCCCTGAAATATTTTTGAGAATCTTTCTTTCGTTCTGTTTTTTGCTCCAATCGCTGTCTCCCATCACAAAAAAATCAACCTTGACTCCTGTCTCTGGGTCTATAAAGTTAAATTCTCCTTTGTTTTTCACTGCCCGGTCTGCCATCTCTTCATCAACATAGCTGTCCTCGGAAATTTCACGAAGGTTAGCAACCAGTTCGTCGATATCAACACCAACCATATTGACAACTATATCAATGTCGAATGTAGATCTGGGCCTGCCCCACACCGAAACAGCAAACCCGCCTGTAATGAAATACTCGATGCTCAATTCGTTAAGGATATTGCTAACCCTTTTTAATAATTTCTCGAGGCTCGTTTCCTTCATTTATTTTGTTTAATTTTAAACACAAGGCAGATAGTTCTGATGTCAGCCTTATCTTTTTCTCCGCCGGCATATTTCGAAATATATCATCCTGAACCTGCCGGGATTTTTTAGATCCTTGAGTATCCATCTTATTCAATTTTAACAGATTATTCTGTAAAACAAAAATCCGTTTAAGCACGGGGTTTTGTAAAAATGGGGCTCCTGGTAGACGATGTTCGAAATTTTTTAATTTCTAAAAGGGTGAGTGAAAAAGGGCCTGCTCTGTAAAACAGGCCCCTATTGACCAACATCGGTTTCTCGCTACTCCTATTCCCTCAACTTCTTTCCAACTTGACAAACGGTATCCCCGTCTGGGACTCCGCTTGCCATATAAGCTATGCTATCAGCGGTTCGCTTATCTGTGCCAGAAAGAAGTCTCCCAGCTTCTCGAGGAGAGTCAGGGAAAAGAGAAATAGCGAGCTTAACGGTAAACCGAATTATATTGGTCCGCTTTTGAGGTGTAGCGATATTCTCCCACACCTCCTCTGGGGTTTTAGCCACTTGAGCCACCTCCTTTTATTTGTTCTAATCCCAATCTATTCAGATTAAAACATAAGTTTTTACAAAAATCAAAAACCCACCAAAAGGTGGGTTTCACACTTTTCCTTAATAGGACGATGTTCGAACTTGGATCCCCTATTAGACGATGTTCGAACATGTTTAGCTCCAAATGTTGGCTAAACAGTACTTCTAATAAGATGTCGCCGAACTTAAATTACCCAAAAAACAAGTAGTAACTAAATAAGACATTCCAGAGACTCACATTAAAAACAAAGAAAAATTCCGGAATACTACATCCCCCAAAAACTAGAAAAAGCGATGCTCCCCAAAGATAGAGAAAGAGCTACAATTAAAAGCAGCATTCCAATAGTGCCCAGCAGGGGAAGAACAATAACGTGAAAATAAAGCCCCCAAGAAATCAAGATTAAGAACATTACCCATCCGAAAAAATTGTGAATTTCCTCGTTTTTCCTTGTAGATATTACTCCAGATAAGATCATGAATGTTCCAGCGATCACCGGCGGAAGGGAGACAAGTGGATTGAAGATTAAAGACAATTCGTAGACAATGGTAGCCACAAAGACTGTTTGCATTATTCCTGATATGATTAGAAACTGATTAAAAAGTTTTCTGGTCTTTTGGGGTTTTCCAGAAGAAGAAACTGTCTCGTCTGTTAATTTAAACCCATTAATCTTAAAACAATAAATAAAAACAACAGGCATCAATACTGCGTTAACTAATCCAAACAATTTCCCAACTAATAAAATCATATATTTAATTCTATCAAAATATTACCAAAACAAAAACCCACCGAATAGTGGGTCAGACAACCCCGAGGGGAATCGAACGTGGGTCCCTTAGTAGATGATGTTCGAACGTTGCTCACCGAAAGCGTACAGGTTTAACGCACTATTAAAAACGAAAGACCGCCAATCGTAAGGCGGTCTCTTTTGCGTCAACTTCCTCCTTCTAGTCGGAGATAACAACCTCTGTCTCGCCTCGAAGAGCCCAAGCAAGAAACTCATGAAGATGAAGGCTGAAAGCCCTCTCATCATCCTCTCCCACAAGGTCGAAGACGATATACTCGGGGTCGACGTTGCCCAAGACGTCAGGTCGTACCCCCCTCCTAACTCTTGCCTTAACTCTCAGCCTCTTTAGTTCCGGACGCTCTCTTCTGGCAAGAATCCGCTCCTCAATAGCACCCATCAGCTCCTCGATCTCAACCGGTTCCTTCTCAAGCAACATGAGAAAGGCTACAGCGTCCCCTGTTAGCTCAAGATCAAGGTTAAACTCTGAAGAGTGCTGAGATATGAGGTAACGGACCTCGCTTCTCCTTTTTCCTCGAGGCAGCCCCATATGACCGTCTAACCAACAAGTTAGACGGAACAAGGGCAGAAGGCCCGTGCCTTTGCCCACCCCTTCCTGGTGCAACTCCTCAGCTAAGCTGAAGAGGTCGCTGAAAGTTAGAATCTTCGACATCCTGCACCTCCTATGGATTAGCCTACTACGGGCTCGATACGAACTCGTTACGTTACCTTATTGAAATATAATTTAGATAAACAGTCAAGTTAATCAAAACAAAAACCCACCGAATAGTGGGTCAGATAACCTCGAGGAGAATCGAAC
>CAZCSI010000002.1:0-46124 GCA_964501525.1 uncultured Candidatus Saccharibacteria bacterium
TGAGCTGCCGATGAATTATGCCGGTTTTTCCTCTTGTTTCAGGCGCGAGGCAGGTGCTTATGGAAAGCATAAAAAGGGGATTTATCGGGTTCACCAGTTTGATAAGCTGGAGATTTACAGCTTGACCAAGGGCGGGCTCGAGTTTTCCGAACCGGCCTTTGAACAATTGATCCAATTGGAAGAGGAGATCTGTCAGAAACTGGAGATTCCATACCGGGTAGTCAAAACTTGCACCGGGGATATGAGCGCTCCCGCTTATCTTAAATACGATTTAGAATACTGGAGTCCGGTGGATGAAACCTATAGAGAACTGACCTCCTGCTCCAACTGCACCGACTTTCAAGCCCGGCGGCTGAATATCCGCTGGAGAAACGAAAAAGGGGAGCTCGGGTTCGTGCACACCCTTAACGGGACAGCTGTTACCTCGACCCGGACCATCATAGCTATTTTGGAAAACCATCAAAGAAAAGACGGGTCTGTCGAGGTGCCGAAAGTTTTACAAAAATATTTAGGGTTCAAGAAGATTAGAAAGAGCTGAAACCCGGAGCGGAAGTAAAGATTAGAGATGAATTTTAAAGTAGTTTTATGACGAAGGTCCAAGGTGAAAAATTAAAAGGTAAAGACAGTAAAGACAAAGAGACGGTCTTAATTCTTCACGGTTGGAACAGTTCTAAGGAAAAATGGCAGGCTGTAAAGCGCGAACTTGAAAAAGCTGGAATAAAGGTTTTTGTGCCCGACCTGCCTGGATTTAAGGAGGAGATGAAACTTAAAAAACCCTGGACCCTGGATAATTATGTAACGTGGGTGAAGAGCTATACAGTGGAAAAGGTGGAGCCGCCTTTTTTTATGATGGGGCACTCTTTTGGGGGAGCGGTAGCCGCTAAGTATGCTTCCGAGTATGAAGATGACCTTTCCGGTCTTATTTTGATTTCAGCTGCAGTTATCAGGTGGAAAAGCAAGAAGGTGCTTTGCTGGGCTAAGGCGGCTGATTTTTTAAACAGGCTCTCGTTTTTGCCGGGCTATGAAACCCTTAGAAGGTTCTTTTATTACTATGTTTTAAAAAGACCCGACTATATTATTGCAAAGGGGCCCTTAAGAGAAACCTTTAAAAATATTGTGGGCAGGGATCTTACTCATCTTTTACCTAAGATTAAAGCCCCTTGTCTTTTAATCTGGGGCAAGGAAGATAAGCTCACCCTCTTGGAAGAGGGAAAGATCATTAACAGCAAGCTTAAGAATTCAAAGATGGTGGAGGTTGAAGGGGTGGGGCATATTCCCCACAGATTGGCCCCAGAAATAATTTCTAAAGAGACAGTAAGGTTTATAAAGAAAAAATGAACATTACCTTAATATCAATTGTATTTTTCTGGTTTGTTATTCAGATTAAGAAGCTTCTTTTTTGGAGTTATCTTTGGCAGCTCAAGGAATATCAGTGGGGCAGGGCAAGGGCCTATTTTCAAACCCGGCAGGGACTTCGAGTCACCCTTCTTTCTCCTCAAAAATGGATCAAACTGTTGTTTTTGATAGGGCTTCTGTGGCTCCCGATGCCGGAGATTCTTTCTCTACTCTTAGGTTTTGTTTTAGCCTTTGAAGCTTTGATTTTCTCTTTTAAATGGGCTGGAAAAAGAACCATTAAACCGGTTCTTACCAAAAGAATCTTAGCCACCTTGGGGCTGGGGTTGTTTTTGATTTGTCTCTGGACGGGCGTTCACTTTTATTTTCGGCTGACTTATATGTTTGTCGCTTCTCTTTTGTTCTTTGATATTATGGGTTTCTTTTTCTTTTCTCTGGTTGTCTTGACCTTTCAACCATTTGTCCACATTTGGTATCGAAAGCTTGTTAAAAAAGCCGCGGCCAGAAGAAGAGAGCTCCAAGGATTAAGAGTGGTGGGGATAACAGGAAGCTATGGTAAAAGTTCTGTTAAGGATTTTCTGGCGGTGATGCTTTCTCAAAAGTACAAAACGCTGAAAACAGAAAAAAACCGGAACTCAACCGTTGGTGTGGCTGACGCCGTTTTGAATAAGCTTAATAAAAAACATGAGATTTTTGTGTGTGAAATAGGTGCTTATAAAAAAGGAGAGGTAAAAGAGATGGCGCAGATGGTCCAGCCTCAGATCGGTGTGTTAACCGGCATCAACGAACAGCACCTGTCTACTTTTGGTTCTTTGGACAACATTATTCAGGGTAAATTTGAGATAATAGAAACTCTGCCTTCTGGGGGCACGGCGGTGGTCAATGGGGACAACGACCGGATTGTTTCTCGGTTGAAAGAGATTGATTATGAGCTGAATCTTGTAGTGTGTTCCGCCCGCGGGGTTAAAACCTCCCTTGGCGTTGACACGGATTTACGAGCCGAGGCGGTCGAGAAAAAACAGGATAAGGTTTCTTTTGATATGGTTTCTAAGACAGGAGACAGGGTCCGGGTGGAGCTGGGGCTGACCGGCAGACACAATGTTATTAATTTTTTAATAGCCGCGGCCGCTGCCAGAGAGCTGGGAATAGATTTTAAGCAGATTGTCCAAGCTGCGAAAAGCATTGAATCGGCGCCAAGCGGGATAAGAATCAGAAAGGGAAGAAAAGGAGTGGCTGTTATGGACGATACTTATTCGGCCAATCCTCACGGGGTGAAGGCAGCTGTGAAACATCTTGAATTATGGCCGGGTAAAAGAGTTGTTGTTATGCCTTGTCTTATTGAGCTGGGGAAAGAAAGTGACAGGATTCATCAGGAGATCGGAAAAATAATAGGCAGGGTCTGCGATTTAGCGATTGTAACCAGTCCTGATTTTTTGAGTGCGATTAAAAAAGGCGCTCAAGATGTTGGTATGCAAACAGGCAAAGTCCTGTTTTTAGATAAAACAAAAACTATCTTGAAAAAGCTGGGCCCCTTTTTGAAAGAAGAAAACGTAATACTTTTGGAAAGCAGGGTGCCAGAAGGGTTGTTGGAAGCATTAATTAAAGATTTATGAGTTATAAATCGATTTTTCTTTCTCTTTCTCCCAATGTGGAAAAAGACGACCTGGCTTTAGACCTCAAACTTCTTTTTGCGCCTTGGCTGTGGAAAAAAGGCGGAAAGGTGAAAGAGCTGGAGGGGAAGACACAACAATACCTGGGCCTAAAACATACCTTTGCTTTTAACAGCGGTCGTTCGGCTTTCCTGGCTGTATTAAACGGTTTGAACCTGGAGAAAAACAGCGAGGTTCTTGTTCAGGGCTTTACCTGTAATGCTTTGATTAACCCTATTATCTGGTTTGGTTTGAAGCCGGTTTATGTGGATATTGAGGAAAAAACCCTAAATATGGATCCGGCCGATTTGAGGCGTAAGATTACGGAGAATAGTAGGGCAGTGGTGGTTCAACACACTTTTGGCCAGCCGGCTGACCTAGAGGAGATAAAAAAGATTTGTGAAAATCGGAACTTGATTCTGGTGGAAGACTGTGCTCACTCATTAGGGGCTGAGTTTCAGGGCCGCAAGGTTGGAGGTTTCGGAAAAGCATCCTTTTTCAGTTTTGGCAGAGATAAAATTATCTCTTCTGTTTACGGCGGGATGGCTGCTACAAACGATGAGGAGCTTGCCTGGAGGATAAAAGATTATCGGGACAAGCTTTCTCTTCCTTCTCTTTTCTGGATAAAACAGCAGCTTCTTCATCCTATTTTATGCGAAAAAATAGTTAAGCCGCTTTATCGGTTTTTTGGGTTTGGCAGATGGGTGCTGGCCGGACTTAACAGAATAGGGGTTCTTTCCAAAGCGGTGCACAAGAGAGAAAAATATAAAGGAGAAAAACCCCCTTATATTCCTCGAAAAATGCCTAACGGTTTAGCTTTTTTAGCCCTTAATCAGCTTCAAAAAATTGAGAAGCTTTTAAAACATCAGAAACAAATTGCAGGTTTTTATGACCGAGAGGTTGAAGGAGTTGAGAAGCCGTTAAAAAATGAGGGCCGGGTATATATGCGCTATTCTGTCTTGGTCAATGGTTTTGACACTGATGAAGTTTTAAAAAAGGCGCGGCTGCAAAGAATATTTCTTGATGACGGGTGGCGCAAAACGCCGGTGGTGCCTTATGATACCGACCATCAAAAGATGCAGTATCACTGGGGTGATTGTCCGACCGCAGAACGGGTGGCGCGAAAAATAATCAACCTGCCTACGAATATACAGGTCTCGGAAAAAGAAGCACAGAAAGTTGCCAGTTTTTTAAACAACATCATCAATGAAAGTTAAAGAGATAAAAGAACCAAAGGTTTGGGAGGGGTTTTTAGAAAAGATAAAAAACAAAACCTTTCTTCAGAGCTGGAGCTGGGGCGAGTTTCAAAAAAAGAGAAATAACCAGGTCTGGAGGCTGGGAGTATATGACGGGGAAAACCTTGTTGCCTCCGCTTTGATTGAAAAGGTTGAAGCCAAAAGAGGCACTTTTCTGCTTGTTCCGCATGGGCCCAACTGTTTACCGAACTACCGGTATAAATCCCGTATTCTGAGAGTTCTGCTGGGGCACCTGGAAAAGATCGCTGAAAAGGAAAACGCTAACTTTATAAGATTTTCTCCTATTTGGGAAAGGTCAAAACAAACAAAGAAAGTTTTTCAGAAAACCGGTTTCCGCAGAGCTCCGATTCACAATCATCCGGAAGCGAGCTGGGTTTTGGATATCACAGCCCCGGAGAAGGAGTTATTGATGAATATGAGAAAATCGACCCGTTACAATATCAGGAAAAGCCTGAAGAACGATAAAATAAGGGTTTATCCGGGTGGTGATACGGAGATCGGTCTTTTCAGTCAGCTTCATCAAGAAACCGCCCAAAGGCATGATTTTGTTCCCTTTTCAGAGGATTACCTGAAAAACGAGCTGGAAACTTTTGCTTTTAACAACGAGATGACGCTTTATGTAGCCGAGTATGAGGAAAAGATCGGGGCCATGGCTTTCATTATTTTTTGGTCGGGCATCGGTTTCTATCATCACGCTGTACTTGAGCCGGGTATGAGGGATTATCCGCTTTCTTACAGAATTTTGTGGGAAGGAATAAAAGAAGCTAAAAAAAGAGGGTTTTACCGCTTTGATTTCTGGGGCTACGCCTCTCCTGAGAGCGATCATCCGTGGGCCGGCCCCACCCTCTTTAAAATGGGGTTCGGCGGCTGCAAGAAAGAATATGTTAAAACACAGGATTTTGTTTTGACGCCGCTTTATTGGTTCGATTACTTAGTAGAAACCATAAGAAGAAAAAAAAGAGGATTTGATGGCTAGAAGACGCAAAAGAAGAAGCAGAAAAAAAAGAATGTTTTTAAGGGTTATGAAGTCTAAAACCTTTTGGATTATTGTTTTGGTTTTTTTAATGTGCGCCGGTCTGGCTTACTTTTTACTGCTCTCGGATATGTTTCAGGTAGAAGAGATAGAGGTGTTCGGCAACCAAAAAGTAAACCAAGAAGAAGTTCTGCAGGAGATAGAGCCCCGGATTGAAAAAGAACTGAAGGCGGGTCCTTTTTCTTTGTTCTCTTCCAGAAGCATCTTTCTGGTGGGAGCCCGTCCTTTAGAGCGGCACATAAAGCATATTTTTCCTCGAGTAGGGGAGGTGGTGGTAAAAAGAAAGCTGCCCAGTGTTCTCAGTTTGGAGATAAAGGAAAGAGATTCTTTTGTTGAACTCTGTCTTTTGTCGGGTGAGTGCTATAAAGCGGACGAGCAGGGGGTCGTGTTTGAAAAAAGCGCAGACGTAAAGGAAGAGACAGAGGGAGAGGTTCAGGTTTTTCAGGTAAAGAGAGAAGAGTTGATGGTGATTGTTGTCAAGGGTTTTACAAAGCCTGACCTGGGGTCTGAAGCAATTCCTCCTCTTTACCTGGCAGGCGCATCCGAGATAGAGAATAAAATTAAAAACTCCATGCAGATGGAGCCAAGAGAGCTTTCCCTGGAAGGAGAGCAGCTGATAGTTGATGTCGGCAAGGGGTTTAAAATATATTTTGACCTGGATAAAAATGTAGAAGAGCAGCTTTTTAATCTAGAGCTGGTTCTAAGAGAAAAATTATCAGACCAAAACCTGGAGGAGCTGGAATATATAGACCTCCGATTCGGCAACAGGGTCTATTACAAGTAGCAGTTAGCTGATAAAGGAGGCAGCGGTCTGTAGTTGATTGGTCCGTGTTGCGGACTTTATTGTATATGGTAAACGAAAATTGAATATCCTATTCTCTCGACCAGCTGTTGTTGATAAAGCCAGTTGTAACAGGTTGTAGGTTCTTTGAAACCCCTGACTGCGGTTGCCCGTCCGCCCTGGAGCTGTGTAGCTGAAACTGCAAGGTAAGCGGGTTTTTCAATTTGTTCTGGGTTATTTGTACACCGCCAGCGCACAAAATCATCTCCGAAATAGTACTGAAGGTCGCCGCCTCCGAAATAATCGATATATATTGTATCGATTTCTTTTTGTTTCACCCACTGTTCAAGCTTTCCGATATTCTGCCCCCAGTCAAGGTTTGAATCAACAGCGTAAAGGTGTCCCTTGTCCGGCCCTCCAGCCATCTCGTTGTAATAGGCGATAAAATCAGGGTAGACCTTGCTGACTGAAAAGGCCTGCCAAAGCAAAAGCCCGATAATGATTCCGTATTTTATCTTTTCCTTTCTTGGTTCCGGGTCGTCAATCATTACTCCTCTCGATACCAGCAAGATTGTCAGGGGAATAACAGGGAGCATGTGCCTCACCCCTATATTCAGGTTTCCGGACAATGTAATGCCCCAGTAAAAAAGGATAAAACAGAAAAGGGAGAAACAAATAAAGTTATTTTTGATGCACAGCAGTGAAGACCGCAAAGGTTTTTTAATCTCTTCTTTCTTAATGTTGAGTAGAAAACTGAAGAGGACGAAGAAAGTCAGAGCGTGGAAGGAAAGAGGAATTTTCAAAAGATAAAGGACCGGAAAATAGAGAGGAAATTTTTGGGCTGACATTTGGCCCAGAAAGAAAGTGGTGTTTCCGCCTGTTCCCCGATTGAGGACCATTCCCAGGCCGGTCAGGTATTGAGCAATAGGCTGCAATATTTTAAAACGGCAGATCTGTTCAAGATAGGAATCAAAACGGGATGAACCGATAATTCTTGAGATGTCTTCGGCCTGCCGGGCGGCCGGATACTGCCAAACATGAAAAAGATAAATTCCATAAACGAGAACCGAGGCGATAAGAAAAACAGCGATAAATTTTTTAAACCAAACCCAGGGTTTTCCCTTCATCAAGACCCAAATAATTCCCAGAAAAGCAAAAACAGGAACCAGAAAAACACCTGTAAACTTAACAATCTGGGCCAGGCCCAAGCCTATTCCGGCTAAAATAATGTTTGTATTAGACGGTTTTTCCAAAAAACTGAGAAAGTAGTAAAAAGAAATCAAGGTTGCTGTTGCGATGCCTACATCCGTGTTTATCAGTCGGCCGTGAGCGATTAAAGTGGGGGACAGGGTATACAGGGCAAGGGCAAGAAGAGCTGTTTTCCGAGACCAAAATTTTTGAGCGAAAAGATAAGTGAAAATACCCCCTGTGAGAAGAATGCCTATCATGGGAACTCTGGACCAAAAAATCATCTTGTGAGGGTTGTTTCCGGAGCGGTATAAAAGTTCTGTTCCAAAATCGAACTGCTGCCACCAGATATCGGGCCTGACCCCTTCCCAGCTTTGTTCCGGAAAATTGATGTCTAAGAAAAGCAAAGGCAGGGCCGATAAGTTTTTAAGCAGGGGAGGGTGCTCCGGATTGACCCGCATATCTCTTTTAACCAGGTATGAATAGCCGGCCGCGATATGTGCTTTTTCGTCAAAAGTAAGCGAGGTCTCTCTAATGCTTAAAACTGCGATCGTTCCGCAAAGAAGTAAAAGAAAGACAACCAATATTTTTTCCTTTGTCATGTTAAGTTTTAAAACTAAACCTTCTTTTTGTAATTTGTTGAATATTTATTGCTTTAACTTCAGGCTTTTGTGTTTTTGGTACGGATTTTAATATTCTACCAGATTTTTCCGTCTCTTAAAACTTTCTTTCTCCAAATAATAGTTTTTAATATCAAGCAAGGCTCCTGTTAGCACTCTAACCCCTTGACTGCTAACCTCTGTTCATTATAATAAATTAATGATAGATGTTTCAGAAAGACAAACCGATATACTGAAAAAGTTGATTGAAGAATATATCTGGACCGCTGAGCCGGTTTCTTCCGGGCTGCTCGGCAAAAAGTTTGATTTTGGGGTTTCTGCCGCTACCATCCGTATTGAGCTGGGCCGTTTAAGCGACCAGGGGTATATCACTCAACCTCATATTTCAGCCGGCAGGATACCGACTGACAAGGGGTACAGGTTTTTTGTAGACCATCTGAGCGATAAAAGTGAGGAAGAGAATAACCTGAAAGAGATGGCGGAGATTCTTGAAAAAGACTTATGGCAGAGAATGTTGTGCTTGTCTCGATTTATAGCCGAAAATGTTTCTGTTTTCGCCCTCAGCGGAGTTCCGGAAAAAAGTTTTTTCGCCGGCGCCGGATGGGAGCAGATACTGGAGCAGCCTGAGTTCGAGCAAAAAGAGGTTTCTATTCGTTTTGCTCAGCTGATAAAAGAGATAGAAAAAGGCGCTGAAGGCTGGAACGGAGCGGAGAGTGTGGATGTTTTTATAGGCACGGAGAATCCCTTTTGTCCCTTTGAAGAATTCAGCGTTATTATGACCAAGTGTTCTTTCAGGGAGGGGAGAGGGATAATATCTCTGGCCGGCCCGAAACGGATGCCTTATGAGCGGAATATAAGTGTTCTGAAAAGAATAAAAAATTGGATGGAGAGAAAACGATGAAAAAAGAAGGCGAAAAACAAGAAAAACAAAAACAGGAAGAACCGCTTCAAGAGTTAAAAGAGGAGTTGGAAAAATGCAGGCAGGAAAAAGAAGAGTATCTCTCGGGGTGGAAAAGAGCCAGGGCAGACCTTATCAATTACAAGAAAGAGGAGAAGCAAAGAATGGAGTGGTTTCTGAAAGGCTGTATAGAAGATTTTGTTTTGAAGCTTCTACCCTTGCTGGATGATCTGGAAAGAGCTGAGGAGCGCCTGCCCCGGTCTCTAAAACAAGATGCAGGGGTGAAAGGGCTGGTTCAGATAAAAAAGAAACTGAAGGATTTGTTGGAGAAGCAGGGGTTGGAAGAGATCAAGGTGCTTGGAGAAAAGTTTGACCCTCAATATGCAGAAGCTGTAGAGGTTGTTCAGGGCGCAGACTCGGAAAAAGTGATTGAGGTGGTTGAAAAAGGTTACAGTTTGCACAATAAGGTTGTAAGACCGGCTAAGGTGGTGGTTGCCGCCGGCGGGCAGAAAACAGGCAGGAACGATCAAGAAGCATCAGAGGATGAAAAAAGTAAAAGTTAATAAAGGTTAATAAAAACTAAACGAATAATAACCAACTAAAGTGTTTTGCCGAAACCTATGGGAATCATACGGAGGAGGCAAAGAAAAATATGGCTTTAGTACCAAGAAAACCATTTTGGGAGTTAGAAAAATTCTTTGAGGAGTGGCCGGAGTGGCCCGGATTGGAGCTGATGAGTACTCCTTCCAGAAGAACTCCGCGCATGGATGTTTACGAAGAAGAAGGAAAGGTGGTGGTTGAGGCGGAGCTTCCCGGACTGAAAGCGGAGGAGATCGATGTCAATATCAAGGACAACATGCTTACGGTCAAAGCGGAAAGAAAACAAGAAAAAGAGGAAAAGAAGAAAGGATATTACCGCAGGGAGATGAGCCGCGGGTTCTACTCTCGAGCCGTTGCTTTGCCGGCCGAGGTGGAGGAGGAGAAAGCTGAAGCAAAATGCAAAGACGGGGTGTTGACGGTCAGAGTTCCCAAGAAAAAAGAAGCAAAGAAGAAGAGCGAAGGTAAGAAGATTAAAGTAAAAAAAGAGTAATATGGCTAAGATTATAGGTATTGACCTGGGTACTACTTTTTCCGCAGCAGCAGCTGTTGAAACCGGAGAACCCAGGATTATAGAAAGCAGTGAAGGAGAAAGGACGACTCCTTCGGTTGTAGCTATCTCCAAATCGGGAGAAAGATTGGTGGGCCGCTTGGCTCGGAGGCAGCAGATTACCAACCCTGAAAACACCATTTTTGCGGTTAAGCGTTTGATGGGAAGGCGTTTTGACGACCCTGTGGTTCAGGAAAACAAAGATAAGCTTGCTTACGATATTAGAAAAGCAGACAACGGAGGGATAGAGGTGAAGATGGGCGATAAGTGGTTCAAGCCGCCTGAGATCTCGGCCATGATACTTCAGAAGATTAAAAAAGACGTGGAGAGCAAGCTCGGTCAGAAGGTGGAGGAAGCGGTTATTACCTGCCCCGCCTATTTTGACAACTCTCAGCGTAAAGCGACCAAGGTGGCCGGAGAGATTGCCGGATTCAAGGTTAAAAGGGTTTTTAACGAGCCCACTGCTGCCGCTCTGGCTTACGGATTAACCCGGAAAAAAGACGAAAAGATCGTAGTTTACGATTTGGGAGGAGGAACTTTTGACATCTCTGTACTGGAAACAGGCGAGGATACCGTGGAGGTGGTGGCTACCGGAGGAGATATGTGGCTCGGAGGGGAGGATTTTGACAATGAGGTTATGAACTGGGTCATTGATAAGTTCAAGAAAGGCGAAGGCATAGATTTAAGTCAAGACAAGTTGGCCAAGCAGAGGATAAAAGAAGCCTCTGAAAAAGCCAAGATAGAGCTTTCCACGAGGCAGAAAACAGATATCAACCTTCCCTTTATCACCTCGGACGACCAAGGGCCGAAGCATCTGGATTACACTTTAAGCCGCGCCAAACTGGAAGAGTTGGTGGATGAACATGTTGACCGCTCCTTTAATCTGGTTGAAAAAACCCTTAAAGAAGCCAACATTAAGCCGGAGGAGATAGACGATGTTATTTTGGTCGGCGGGCAGAGCAGAATGCCTAAAATTAAAGAAAGAGTGAGAGAGATTTTCGGCCAGGAGCCGAATCAAGAGATTAATCCGGATGAGGTGGTAGCGATAGGCGCAGCGGTGCAGGCCGGTATTTTTGGAGGAGAGATGAAGGATGTTCTACTCTTGGATGTAACACCTCTTTCTCTGGGTATTGAAACCTTGGGCGGGGTGAACATCGTTCTGATTCCCAAAAACACCACTATACCGACCTCTAAGAAAAAGGTTTTCTCTACAGCAGCGGACAATCAGACCTCGGTGGAGATACATGTGGTTCAGGGGGAAAGGGCTATGGCCAGGGACAACAAAACACTGGGCCGCTTTATTCTGGAAGGGATCCCTCCCGCTCCCCGCGGTGTTCCCCAGGTAGAGGTGGAGTTCGATATTGACGCCAACGGAATACTTAATGTTTCCGCCAAGGACAAAGCAACAAGCAAGTCGCAATCAATCAGAATTGAAGGCTCTTCGGGGCTGGCAAAAGAGGAGGTGGAAAAAATGAAAAGAGAAGCGGATAAACACGCTAAAGAAGACGAGAGAAAGAGAAAATTGGCCGAAGCTCAGAATAAAGCGGATACTCTGATTTACAGTTCAGAAAAATCATTAAGAGAAATGGGGGATAAGATAGACCGAGAGCTCAAGAACAAAATAGAACAGAGAATAAAAGAGGTAAAGAAGGTCAGAGAGAGCGAGGACCCGGAGGAGATAGAAAAAGCGGTAAGCTCTTTGTCAGATCTGGTTCAAAAGATAGGGGCGCAGATGTATCAGCAAAAGTCTCAAAAGGAGAACCCCGGAAAAGGGTCGCAAGAGCAAGCTTCGGAGGCCGAAGAAGGAGAGTACGAAGAGAAAAAAGATGATGAATAACCAGTGCTTAACAAGGAGCAGCGGATAAATGGCTAAGGATTATTACAATGTTTTAGGGGTGGACAAACGCGCTTCCAGAGATGAGATAAAAAAAGCCTATTACAAGCTGGCTCACAAGCATCATCCGGACAAGGGCGGAGACGAAAAGAAATTCAAGGAGATAAACGAGGCTTATCAGGTTCTTTCTGATGCTGATAAAAGGAAGCAGTATGATCAGTTCGGCCGGACTTTTGAAAGAGACGGGCCTGGATTTGGTGACAGGCCCTTTACCGGTTTTTCTGATTTTTCCGATTTTTCCGAATGGGGCGGTATGGGGTTTGACTTGGGTGACATATTCGGCGATTTTTACAGCAGAGGCAGAAGCAGAAAAGAGGCGGGAAAAGGGGAAGACATAAGAATTGATATAGAGCTCGAGTTGGAAGAAACTCTGGACGAAACTGTTAAGCAAATCATTCTGCAGAAGTATGTTGTCTGCCAACGCTGCGAGGGCAGCGGAGCAGAACCGGGTACAGAGATAAAAGAGTGTCCTACCTGCGAAGGACAAGGAACCGTGCAGGAGGTCAGAAAAACCTTTTTAGGCACTATTGCCCACACTACCCTTTGCCCTCAGTGCCAAGGCCAGGGACAAAAACCGAAAGAACCGTGTAATGTGTGCGGCGGCGAAGGGCGGATAAAAGAAAAAGATGAAATAAGGGTCGGCATTCCGGCCGGTGTGGACCACAACCAAATGTTAAAACTTCAGGGCCAAGGTAACGCAGGAAAAAGAAAGGCCCGGGCCGGCGATCTTTATGTCAGAGTTTTTATCAAAAAACATCCTCGTTTCGAGAGAAGAGGCGATGACTTGTACGCGAATAAAAAAATACCTTTTTCTTTAGCCGCGCTGGGCGGGAAAGTTGACATTAAAACCTTGGGAGACGGAACCATTGAACTTAAGGTGCCCCGGGGCACTGCTTCAGGCAAGGTTTTCCGTATCTCAGGCAAAGGCATCCCTCATTTCAAAAGAGGAGGCCGAGGCAACCTTTACCTTAAACTGAAGGTTGATATCCCCAAGCGTCTTTCCCGCAAGCAAAAAGAACTTGTCAAAAAAATGAATCAAGAAGGGTTGTAATGGACACAGGTTATGGCTATAATAGTGAAGGTTCGTCAAAAAAGTTTCGTTTAAACGAAAACGTATCCCTTTATCAGCCCTGATAATGTATCAGGGCTTAGGGAGCGCGCCCGTAGCTCAGCTTGGTAGAGCAACAGCCTTTTAAGCTGATGGCCGCAGGTTCAAATCCTGCCGGGCGCACAATCAATTTTGGATGAACACAAGGGGACCGGCCCCTGTATTTTGTTTTTACACCTTTTATTTTTAAGAATATTTTGTGTATAATGATGCCAAGAAGGTATGAGAAAAAGCATTAAAAAGAGGTTGCTCTTTGTTTTTGGAGGGGCCATTACGGCCACCGCTATTTTTTTAACCGGCCTTTATATCGGACAAGCAAGAATAAGCTGCGAAGTGTGCCCACCTCAAGATATCGATTTTTCTCTTTTTTGGGAGAGTTATCAAGTTTTGAAAAACAAGTACGTGGCTCCCGGAGAAATAAAAGAAGAAGATATCCTTTACGGCGCCATTTCGGGTATGATTGAAGCCGTGGGCGACCCTCACACCGTATTTATGAGACCGGACGATACCAATCGTTTTCTGGAAGACATCTCCGGCAAGTTCGAAGGGGTGGGGATGGAGATCGGTATAAGGGAGGAGCAGCTGCAGGTTGTAGCTCCTTTGGAAGGAACCCCGGCTCAGAAAGCAGGGTTGAGGGCCGGCGACAGAATACTGGCTGTGGACGGAGAGTCAACCGCAAATTTTAACTTGGAAGAAGCGGTTTCAAAAATAAGGGGGCCCAGAGGAAGCGAGGTGGTGTTGACCATAGGCCGGGAGGCTTGGGAAAAACCGCAGGAGATTTCAGTGATCAGAGATGTGATCAATGTTCCTTCTTTGCGCTGGGAGCTTGTTAACCAAGAAGGAGAACCGGATAATGAAGGAACCATTGCTTATGTTAAGTTTTATAACTTTACGGAAAAAGTAGGTGTTGATTGGGCTGCGGCTGCGGTCCGGATTTTTAACTCTCCAGCCGATAGAATTATTCTGGATCTGAGAAACAACCCGGGCGGTTACTTGGAGATGGCGCGCAATTTAGCCGGCTATTTTATAAAAAGGGGAGAGGTGGTGGTGATTGAGGATACGGGAGAAGAGCAAAAAGAATTCAGGGCGCAGGGCCAGCCTTTATTCTTGGACTATCCGATAGTGGTTTTAATTAATCAGGGCAGCGCTTCGGCATCAGAGATTTTAGCCGGGGCCCTGCGGGACAACAGGGGGGTGCAGCTGACAGGTGAAACCTCTTTTGGTAAGGGTTCGGTTCAGTCCTTGGAAACTTTGAGCAAGGGGGCTTCTTTAAAAGTGACTATAGCCCGCTGGCTGACTCCAAAAGGGGAGACTATAGAGGACAGCGGCTTGGAGCCGGATGTCGAGGTTGAGTTTACGGAAGAGGCCTATTCATCTGAACGCGACCCTCAGTTGGAAAAGGCGGTGGAGATGGTAAAAGAACTTTAGGATTACAAGAAGTTGTCATGAAGAAACTATTATGAGAGTGATACTGTTGGAAAACGTGAAAAATGTAGGAGAGAAGTACGACATAGTGGAGGTGGCTCCCGGCTATGCACATAATTTTCTTTTTCCTAAAAAACTGGCTAAACTGGCTAATTCCGCCAATCTTAAAGAACTGGAGAGCAAAAGAAAAGATTGGCAGAAAAAGAGCCGTAAAGAATTGAAAGGACTGGAAAAAGAAATAAATAAAATTAAAGGAACAGAGATCGTTATCAAAAAAAGAGTTAATGAAGAAGGACGTCTTTTCGGCTCCGTAGACGCCAAACAAATAAAAGAAAGCCTGGAGGAAAAAGGATTTGATATCAAAAAAGGAGAAATTGTTTTAAAGGAGCCGATCAAGGAAACAGGGGAGTGGACAATAACGATTTCCTTTCCTCACAACCTTGAAGTCGAGATTAAGCTGGTTGTAGAAAAAGTAGAAGAAGATGAGTGATAAAACAAAATATATTTTCGTGGTCGGAGGTGTAATGTCAGGTATTGGAAAGGGGATCGCCACCGCCTCGATGGGCAGGATACTTCAGGACAAAGGCTACAAGGTGAGCGCCATAAAGATCGACCCTTATGTGAATGTTGACGCCGGGACAATGAATCCTGTAGAACACGGCGAGGTTTTTGTCACCGAAGACGGAATAGAATGTGATCAGGACGGCGGAAATTATGAAAGATTTTTGGATATCAATTTCTGCGATGAGAACTACATCACTACGGGCCGAGTTTATAAAACAGTCATTGAAAGAGAAAGAAGTCTGGGTTACGGGGGTAGGTGTGTGGAGGTGGTGCCCGATATACCGGACGAGGTTATTTCCCGGATAGAAAAAGTAGGGGAGAGCAATAAAGCGGATTTTGTCCTTATTGAGATCGGCGGCACTGTAGGGGAGTACCAAAATATGCTCTTTTTGGAAGCGGCCCGGATGATGAAGTTGAAAAATCCCG
The DNA here is from genome assembly GCA_964501525.1 of uncultured Candidatus Saccharibacteria bacterium. GTDB lineage: Bacteria > Patescibacteriota > Minisyncoccia > Minisyncoccales > CAYTKG01 > CAYLVJ01. The sequence continues at coordinate 15,343 of CAZCSI010000002.1, forward strand.
GAAGGGTAATTTTTGTTTTAATAAGTTACCTGCCTCTTCCGGCCACGATAGGCGAGATGAAAACCAAGCCCACTCAGCAGGCAGCCAAATGGCTCAATATGGCTGGCATACAACCGGATATCATTTTAGCCAGGGCTTCCGTTCCCTTGGATGAACCCAGAAAGAATAAAATATCCACTTTTTGCAGCGTAGAAAGCGAAGATGTTGTTTCCGCCCCTAACGTGAAGATGGTGTATGAGGTTCCCTTGAATTTTGAAGAGGATAAGTTGGGACAAAGAATCTTGGCTAAATTTGATATGAAGCCCAAGAAAAAAGGCGGGATGGAGCAATGGAAAGGTTTTTTAGAAAAAGCAAAAAAAGCTGAGCAGACCGTGAAAGTAGGTCTGGTCGGCAAGTACTTTAAAACAGGCGATTTCGTATTAAAAGACTCTTATATCTCTGTTATTGAGGCAGTAAAGCATGCGGCGTGGCATTTGGATAAAAAACCGGAGATAAAATGGTTCTCAGCTGAGAACTATGAAAAAGACTCTTCTCTTTTAAAAGAACTTGAAGAGTGTGATGCGGTAATTATTTTAGGCGGTTTCGGAAACCGGGGAATAGAAGGTAAAATCAAAGCTATCAATTTCTGCAGAAAAGGCAATATTCCCTGCCTCGGTCTTTGTCTGGGGCTTCAGTTGATGGTGGTAGAGTGGGCTCGTAATGTCTGCGGACTAAAAGAAGCGAACTCGGTAGAGTTCAACCCTGATACTCCTCATCCGGTTATTGACACTATGGTTGAGCAGAAGAAGCTGATCAAGAAAAACCGGTACGGCGCCACTATGAGATTGGGAAGCTACAAGTGTGAGCTTAAAAAAGGCACCAAAGCCAGAAAAGCCTACGGCCAAAAAGAGATTTTTGAACGACACAGACACCGTTATGAAGTTAACAATAAGTACAGGGAAGTTTTAAAAGAAAAAGGTATGATAATGGCCGGCGTCAACCTCAAAAGAGACCTGGTAGAGATCGTGGAAATAAAAAAGCATCCCTTTATGGTAGGGACGCAGTTTCATCCGGAGTTTAAGTCAAGGCCTTTTCGGCCCCATCCTCTATTTTTAGCTCTGCTCAAGCAAAATTAAACTTTGCTCAACCAAACAGAACCCAATACGAGTTACGCTGTCACTACATTGACAATTTTAACTTTTCGTGGGCTTTTATCAAATCCCCGGATTTTTTTAGATTGGAACTTAATAACCCCGTCCGATAGGGCATAGAGGGTGTCATCCCGGCCTCTTTTAACGTTTTTGCCAGGCATGATTTTAGTCCCGCGCTGGCGCACGATAATCTGTCCGGTCTTAACTTTTTGCCCGCCGTACAGTTTTACACCGAGATACTTTGGTTTGGAGTCGCGGTGGCCTCCTGATGCTTTTTTAGTTTTTGTCTTTGCCATATGATTTTTTATAACTATACGAACCTCATTATATGATTAATCTATCAGAAATAAAAGATTTTTTCAAGGAAAAAGAAAAAGAGTTGGTATTGGCCCTGATTGTCTTCCTGCTCTGTCTTTTATGTTTTGGATTCGGCTATATCTGGGGAGTGCGCAGCCAAAAACAACCCCTGAAGTTTGAGACGACTAAGCAAGTGGACGAAACAAGATACTATTCTTTTAAGGGGTGGAACTTGTAGTGGCTTTTTCTAGCATGGCGGTCAGATATCTTTACGTACCGAGTAGTAGTATCTAAAGACTCGTGGCCAAGGAGTCGTTGGATATCAGCTGGGTTGGCACCACTTTCTGCCAGATAGGTTGCATAGGCTCTTCGAAGACCATGAGGAGTAAGAGAGACATTTAATCCTAAAAGTTCTCTATATTGTTTTGATTTTTCCTGGATGTAGTTTGCAGAAAGACTTTTGTCCTTTTTTGAAACATCGGGGCCCCGGAAAGGAATAAAGACATAGGGAGTTTCTTGTTCTCCTCGGATTTCAAAGTAATTTTCTAGATGTTCTATTGCTCTTGGAGTAAGATAGACAAAACGTTCCTTTTGACCTTTTCCGTGAACCAAAACTCTACCGTTTTTTTCAATATCACTCATTTTCATTTTAATAAGTTCTGAGATACGCATTCCTGTAGAGAAAAAGACTTCTAGAATGGCCCTGTTTCTTAAGGCTATTTTTTCATTTTTTTCAAACTTACTCGGGGACTCTATGAAGTCAATAACTTTTTCTAATTCAGCCACTCTGGGACTTTTAGTTGCTGTTTTGATTAATTTAACGCTTTCAGGAGAGACCGGTGTTTCATAATCCATATCTAGTAAGAATTTGAGATAAGAGCGGAGAGCAGAGATCATTCTGTTGATTGAATGACCGCTTAACTTTTTTTGAGCCGCCTCTCCTTTTGGCGTTTTTCTGTCTCGGGAAGACAAATAAGCCTTGTAATTCAGTATCGTCTTTTTATTGATGTTTTCGAAGTTGAGCTCCATCTCTTTCAGGAAGATCTTAAAAACCTCTAAATCCCTCTCATAATTATATAGAGTTTCGTCGGAGTAATTATTTGCCTTTAAATTTAGAAGAAAGTCTTCTATAAAGGGAAGTTCTATGCTCATGTTTTAAATTCGATTAGATAATGTTTAGTTGGAATAATAAGAAAAATAGTATCTTTCGCGGTTAAGAGATTATACCAGAGCTTGAATAAAGAAACTGTACCTATTTCTATATAAACCTGTGTTGTCTCCGAGCTAACGCCTAAATCAGCTCTCCCATGTGGTAGAGACGGTTCTATGCTGACCTTATACCCCTTGTTTTTAAAATGATTTGTCGTAACATTCATTAATCTTCTATGCCATTGCTTACCGTGCGTGGTCACTTTTTCAACATCTTTATAATTTACTTGGTTCCATAAGCTTTTATTCTCTAACTTGAGTTTGGTAGCTTTAACGTTGCCGCTTAATATTAAAACAGCGATTCTTCTTCTAAGACAGAGGTTGCAATTAATTAAGTAAGATTCTGGTTGGTAATCCGGGGAGATCGTATCAATGTTTTCTTTAAGCCACAGCGTTTCCTTTCTGATTGCTTTTTCTGTTTTATGCCAAGAAACAGTTCTTGACCCATCTTTGTGATCTTTTCTGCTTTCGGGTGCGTAGTCCTTAATGTATTTCTCTTTGTGGGTTAAAAACGGATAAGGAATTTTCAGTTGTGAACTCTTGCGCAATAATCTTATCTTATGAATATTTCTTAGTGCCTCGGGAGTCAATAGGGGAGAGAGGTCGTTTTGAGAAACATATCTTTTAATTCTTCTTTCTATGCTTCGACCAGTCAACCTAGACCTTGGTGATCTGCCCCTGTAGTTTATAAATAAAGCTTTTCGTTTGTCTGTTCTTTTATTTAAATATTCCTTCATTAGATTACTTGTGCTTCTAGGCAGAACAACGTAAGAAGTTGGTTCTTCCTGAATCTCCACCTGAACTCTTTCTGCCTTTCTTTTAATTACCTGACTTCGATTTAGGAGTACTAATTTGTTTAATTTAAGCCCCGTTTCTATCAGTACTTCGATTATAATTCTGTCTCTTAGTCCTGTTTTTGTCGAGGTATCAGGAGCTTGGATTAGTTCTTTGAGAGCCTCTTGCTCTATGTAGCTTTCTAATTTAGTGGAACGTGATTTCCCTGTCATCACGCTTTTTTCTAACCGTACGCTCTGAGGTGATAAAGAGCTTAGGCCTTGCTCACTAAAGTATGAAAGAAGAATACGCAGGCCGGTTAGATAAGCATTTTGGGTGTTTTTGGCTAACGATCCATTTAATAAGGATTCTTTATAATTTTCAATATGGGTCAGTGTTAAGTCGTGAGGAGGTAGATGTTCTATTTTCTTCTGTTTGAGCCAATCTAAAAACTTATTGATAAAATTTTCATAATTTTCAACACTTTTATCAGTTAGCTTTCTTTCTTTTCTGCAATACTCAAGGAAGGAGGGGATATGTTCAACTATTGAGGTGGTTGAGTCTTTCACCGTTGTTTTATCGAGCATTAGAAGAATTATACTCAGTTCCTATGATAATAAATATAGGGAGAAAAGTCAACTCCCCTGACTTGCTTCACCTCTTGTCCATTAAAGGTTGACCTCTTGTTCTTCTTTCTCTCCGTTTATCCATCCCATCATCTCTTTAAAGCTCTGCCACAACTCCTGTCTCTCTTTACGCCACTCTTCTCTAAAAATACTTTTTCTATAATAAAACTGTTCTTTGAAAAAAGTAAAACATCTCTCCCCCAGCTGTTCTATCTTATTTAAAGAGAAACTTGTCCATATCGGCCTTATATCTTCGATGATAGAGCCTCCTGCCCCTATACAGGCCTTAAAAGCCTTTTTAAGCGTTTCTCCAACTCCTAGTAGTATATTACTACTTGTTTCCCGTACATTTGCTTGTACTTGAAGACAAACAAGAAATAAAAAAATAAGAATAAAAAGAGTTAAATAAAGATTTCTTTTCATTTTTCAAGCATCTGCTTAGCTCTTTTAATTCTTTTGAGAGTCATCTCTTTACCTAAAATGGCGGCTACCTCAAATGGTCCGGCTGAGGCCTTTTGTCCGGTTAAAGCTACCCGCAGGGGCCACAAAAGGTATCCTCTATTGTCTTTGTCTCTCAGCTCACGGCCCCACTCTTTGGCTGCCGGAAGAAGCACATTTTGAAGCTCACTTTCACTCCACTTTTCTTCACTTATATCAGACAATAGATTATATAATCTGTCAAGAGAAAGGACAGCCTCTGAAAAATTTTGGTCTTTCCAAAGCAATAACTCCGGAGAATAATCAATCTTGTCTTTTAAAAAGAATCCGGCCAGCTCTGATATCTCAGACAGTTTTTTGAGCCGATCCTGATAAAGGACAACTATGTTTTCCATCTTTCTTTTTCCAATCTTTTGTCCTGTTTCGGAGACAATATAGCCCTGGTCTGTCTCTTGAATTAAGTCGTCTTTGATTAAATAAGGAAGACATTCCGGCATCAGTTTTTCCGCTGACAAATTTCTGATATGAACCCCGTTGATATAATTGAGCCGTTTTCTGTTGAAAACAGCGCCCGCGCTCCTTACCCTGTCCAGGGAAAAATCTTTTATCAGTCCTTTCATGCCGTAAATTTCTTTGGGAGTGCCGGGGTTCCACCCTAAAAAAGAAATAAAGTTCACCAGCGCCTGGGGCAGGTAGCCGTCTTTTTTAAACTCTTCGACAGAAACCGAGCCGTGTCTTTTGGAAAGCTTGCTTTTGTCCGGAGCCAGGATAAGGGGCAGGTGGGCAAAACGGGGTGCGTCCCAGCCAAAGGCTTCATAGAGAAGTATTTGTTTAGGTGTGTTGGGAACATGGTCCTCGCCTCGTATAACATGACTGATCTTCATCATGTGGTCGTCCACAACGCAGGCTAAATTATAAAGAGGCTGGGTAAGTTTTTTAGCTAATGAGAAGTCGCCGAAAAGAGAGGCGTCGAACTTCACCTCCTCTCTGACTAAATCTTCAAAAACAACTTTTTTTCTCGGAGTCTTGAACCGGATAACGTAACTTTCTTCTTTCTCTATTCTTTTTCGGATCTCCTCTTGGCTTAAATCCCGGCAATGGCCGTTGTAAACCGGAGGCTGTCCGATACTCATAAAATATTGGCGTTGAGCCTCTAAGTCTTCCTCCGAGCAAAAACAGTAATACGCTTTTTTTTCCTCTAACAATTTTTTCAGATGCAGCTTGTATACCTCTCCCCTCTCGCTTTGCCTGTAAGGTCCGTATCGTCCACCCTTATTGGGTCCTTCGTCCCACTCCATACCCAGCCAGGATAGGTTATCGTAAATAACCTCTTCGTATTTTTGTTTTGATCTCTGCTTATCCGTATCTTCTATTCTGAGTATGAAACGGCCTTCATTTTTTCTGGTAAAAAGGTAATTAAAAAGAGCGGTGCGCGCACTGCCGATATGAAGATAGCCGGTAGGAGAAGGTGCGAACCGGGTCCTGATCTCCCCTGCCCTCTTTAACTTAAATTCTTGTTTTTTAGGGTTCATTACCTATATTTTGATACAATTAACTGTTTTAGTCAAATCTAAACTTGACAGGCTACCAAAGGTACTTATAATAAAGTCAGTTTCCGCTCTTAATTACCAAGGAGGTTAAAGATGCGCAAGTTTATTGGTTGGGCCGGCTGGTTCGTGCTTGTTGTGCTCTGGATATGGGTGGTCTTCCTTTTCGTCCTCCCCGCGATTCTTGGGATTGCTCCGCCTTGGATTAAGGAGGGCGAGGGTCTGGGCGCGCCGAGTCATGATTGTGGTTCCTTTCAAGGGATCACATATTATGATGGAGCTATCATTATCTACCTTCTCCAGGACGGAAAGATGGAGATAGTGCGTCTCAACCGCGATTACCATCCCATAGGGATGGAGGAAGGGTTGGAGCTCCGTCCGGGGGCGCTCATCTGCGTGCACAAGTACCACAAGGTGTCGGGTGGAGCAGATTATGCCCGCATCGAGGGTTGGGGGCAGTGACGAGACCACCAGTGACGAGGCCACCATAGAAAGCGAAGAGAGCCAACTTTGGCTCTCTTTTACTTTCTGAGTGTGTTAGATGGGTATATCAACACGGTTGTCAGGCGAAGTGCAACTTCAGGGCGGGGACGCTAAATCATCAGGTATTCAAGCAGATAGTGGGCAATGTTTTTGGCTGCTTTGGGTTTGGAAAAATTTTTAACTGCTTGTTTCATTTTCTCCAGCTCGCCTTCATGGGTTAAAAGAAAGACTATTCTGTCTACAAAGAATTGAGGAGTCAGGTTTCTTTCCTCCAAAACTACTGCTGCTCCTACCTCTTTTAAGCGATAGGCGTTTTGAAACTGATGGTTTTGAGCCGATTCCGGCAGAGGGATAATGATAAGCGGTTTGCCCAACGCCGCCGCCTCGAAAATAATTCCTGAACCGGCTCTGCCGATAACCAGGTCTGCTGCAAAAAGGGCCTCCCTTAAAGTTTTTTCGTTTAAAAAAGGCAGGAGATGATAGTATCTTTTTTGTTCAGGCCCGGTAACCACCTCTGCCTCCTTTTTAACCTGTTCGTAGTTTTGTCTTCCGCACTGGTGTATTACCTCGAACAACTCTAACAAGGTGGGAAGAATCAGCAGAATAAGCTCATTTATTCGTTGTGAACCTTGAGAGCCGGGAAGCACGAGAAGAACAGGCCTTTCTCCGGTAAGATTAAACAGCTTCTTGCTCTCTTCCCAGCTTCCTCCGAATATTTCTCTGCGAATAGGATTACCGGTTAAGATCAGTTTTTTCTGGTCCAGGTATTCTGTTTCAGGGAAAGAAGTGAAGGTGCGCAGGGCTAGACGAGAAGTAAAACGATTGCCGAGGCCGGGCACGCTGTCCGATTCATGATTAAAAATAGGAACCTGCATTATTTTTCCTGCAATGACTATCGGTATGGACCCGTACCCGCCTTTACTGAATATTAAATCGGGGTTGAGAAAAAATAATTTCCAAAAAGCCTGTATTGTTCCCAGAAATATTTTTACGATATCGACCAAATTCAAAATCAATGACTGGGGAGTTACATATCTCCTTATTTTTCCGGAGACAACGGGTTTGATCTCTATCTCTTCCTGCGAAAGATACAACCTGACCCACTCATCTCTGGGCCCCAGGTAAAAAAGTTTTGTTTGTTCGGGCATTATCCTTTTTATCTCCCTGGCTACAGCTATCAAGGGAAAAACATGGCCTCCCGTTCCCCCTCCGGTCAATACAATTTTAAACTTCTCTTCTTCCATTTATCTTTTGGTTAGTTTTATTTTTTAGTTAATTTCAATATTAATCCGCAGCTGGCCATTTCTACAAGAAGATGGGTGCCTCCGTAGCTGAAAAAAGGAAGAGGTATCCCGCTTAAAGGTATCAGTCCGGTCATGGCTCCTATGTTGAGAAAAGCCTGCAGTGCGATTCCAAGGCCCAGGGTGATCGATAGTGTCTTGGCAAACTGGTCTTTGACTTGAACGGCAGAGGTGACAACTCTTGTTAAAAACAATAAAAAGAGAAATATCAAAAGAAAAGCGCCCACCAGCCCCGCTTCTTCGCATAGAGCCGGGAAAATAGTGTCGGAGATAACATTGGAAAGATAGCCAAATTTGTGTTTGGACAACCCGAACCCTTTTCCCCATATACCTCCGGAGCCGATTGCGATTTTGGATTGCCTTATCTGATACCCTATGCCTAGCGGGTCAATTTTAGGGTTTAGAAAAACCAGCAGGCGGCTGAGCCGGTAAGAAGAAAAGTGAATTAGAGCTAAAAACCCGGCTGTACATATTCCGGACAAGGCCGCGAGGTGTAAGATAGGCGCCTCGCTGAGAAAATAAACGAAGAGAGCCAGGCAGAGAAGAATAGCTAAGCTGCTTATATCCGGCTGGGCGATCAAGGTTAAGGTGACCGGGGCTAGAATCAGCACCATACAGGCGGGGACGATAAAATCTTTCTTTTTTTGTTTTTCAAGCCAGACAGCCAAATACAGGGGCAGGGTTATTTTCAAGAACTCGGCCGGCTGGAAAGAAAAAGACCCGACTTTTATCCATCTTTTAGCCCCTCCGATCTCAATACCCGCTTGAGGGAGAAAAACAGCGGCGGCCAGAAGTATGTTGCCTACGAAAAAGACTAAAGAGAATTTTTTTAATTTTTCGGAGCTGATGAAGTAGAGAAATACTCCCAGGGCCGTTCCCGGTATGATTCCGAAAAGAAACTGGTATTTGAGATAATGAAAACTGTCCCCGAATTTTTGTTTTCCCACCGGGGCGGAAACACTGAAAAGAACCATAGTGCCCATCAAAAGCAAGGTAGCCACGATCGCGGTTAATATAAAATCAATTCTTTTTTTCTTGACCATAATGTTCTACCCATTTTTTAAACTGTTTTCCCCTGTCTTTGTAATCTTTGAAAACTCCAAAACTTGGAGCGGCGGGTGAAAGAAGAACTATTTTCCCCTTTTCCGTGTTGTCAAAAGAAAAATGTACAGCTTCTCTCATCTCTTCCGTTTCTAAAAAATTAATGCTTTGAGTGCCGACAGCTGTTTCGATATTCTTTTTTATCCTTTCTCCGGTTGGCGGAAAAAGAACAATGTTTTTAATCTCTGACCGGACTATTGTTTCAGCCAGCCTTTGGAATTTCTGCCGGGCCTCGTATCCTCCTAAAATCAAGGTCTGTACTTTGCGGCCCAGGGCGTTGAGAGCGGCTATAACCGGCTCCGGCAGAGTAGCCAGAGAGTCATTGTAAAAAACTATTCCTTTGTACTCCCCTATCCTCTCCAAGCGGTGAGGCAGAGGGTCAAATTCTTCTATCCCCTTTTTGATAACGGAGTCTGATATTCCCAATAATTTTCCTATACTGACAGCGGCCATAACATTATACAGGTTGAATTTTCCGGTCAAAGGGACCAGTTCGGTTTTTATTATCTTTTTGTCTCTCCAGACAAGTGTTTTGTTTGAAACCCGGCAGTCCGTCTTGTCGTTCAAGCTGAAACTTATTTTTTTAGCTTTAGTTTTTTTAGCCGTATCTTCAACCTCTTTTTGATCCTTATTGTAAATAAAATAGTCATTCTTTGTCTGAAAAAGGGTTATTCTTTCTTTTGCCTCTTTGTATTCCCGGAGGTTTTGATAATAATCCAGGTGGGCCGGATAAAAATTAAGAAAGACAGCTATGTGAGGGCTTTTTTCAACTAACTGAAGTTGGCGGGCTGAAAATTCCTGAATAAAAATATCCTCAGCTCCAGCCTTTTCCAGATAAGTGAGCCGGGGTTCTCCGATGTTCCCGACCAGATAACCGGTCTTTCCACTTTTTTTAACTATATTGTAGGTTAAAGAAGCAGCGGTTCCCTTTCCTTTTGTTCCGGTTATACCTACGATTGTTCCCGGACAGTTTTCCAAGAATAATTTGTCCTGGGAGGTGAGAAGTTGTTTGTCGTTTGTCAGGTGTTGCATCTTTTTTAAGGGTATGCCCGGTGTTTTAAAAATAACATCGGAGCGCTGTATCGATTCCAAGTAATCATCCCCCCAGAACAACTCCAGGTTTTTTTGGTCTTGAATCTCTTTTTTATTCTGATCCGCCACCATGATTTTTTTGTCCGGAAACTTTTTTCTAAGGAAAGACAAAGTATTTTTTCCTTCTTTTCCAAAACCGAGAATCAACACCTTTTTATTTTCCAGCTCTTTGATTTTCATAACTCTATTTTTTCCGCTTTTATCTTTTTCCCAAAAAATTTACTTCCGAGGCGTACGAATTTTGAGGTAAGGTCAGTGGTGTAGAACCGTACTCTCCCCTGCTTGTTCAACCGTCTCTCCAGACAAGGATTTTTTTCCAACAGTTTTTTCAACTTTTCAGCCATAAGCGGTCCCTGCTTTATTATCTTAATTTGCCCCGCTTCTTTTTTTATTGTTTTTTCCAAAATTCCGAAATGCGTGCAGCCCAAAATCAAAAGTTCAATTTTTTTCTCGAGAAGAGGGGTGAGATATTTTTTAACGGCCAGCTCCGCTATTTTTGAATTCTCTTCGCCCTCCTCAACAATAGGAACTAAAAGTGGAGCCGGGTTTTGAAAGATCTCCAATCCGGGGTTTATTTTTTTCAGTTCTTTTTTAAAAGCATTGGAGCGCACGGTGGCCTCGGTGGCGATGACTCCTATTCGCTGAGCCCTTGTTTGTGATGCCGCCTCGGCAGTGGCCCGGATCGCTCCTATCATCCGCTCTTTGTCCTTCATCAACGGGAGGGCCTGGCTCGAAGCGGTGTTGCAGGCAAGGACTACTATGGGGCATCCTTTATTGAGGAGAAAATCGATACTCTGCCGGGTGAAACTGTAAATTGTCTTCTGGGTGCGGGTTCCGTAAGGTGTACGAGCGGTGTCTCCCAAGTATAGAAAATCATATTCCGGAAGAAGCGAAACCATCTCCCTTAAGATGTCTATTCCCCCGAACCCGGAATCAAAAACCCCTATAGCGCCCTTTTTTTTATCGACCATATCATTTTGTGTAATCTTGTTACCCCAACAGCCTTACGGCGACTCCGATGAGGGCTGCTACCACTCCGATGATCCAAAAGCGCATAGTTACTTTGTAGGACGGCCATTTTTTACCTTCAAAATGGTGATGGATGGGTGCGGCCAAGAGCACCTTTTTCTTGAAAAACTTTTTGGACACAAGCTGGACGATAACAGAGGCCGATTCAACCACCAGTAAAAGGGCGATGATGGGCAGAACAAGAACGGAGTCGGTTAAAAAGGCGACTACGGTCAGAGTGGTGCCCAGGCCTAAAATACCGGTTTCGCCCATATAAAAGCGGGCGGGCGGAATATTAAACCATAAAAAAGACAAAAGCGCTCCCAGAATAGTTGCGCAAAAAGTTGCCAGATTAACTTGACCCTGCCAAAGAGCAATAATACCGTAAGCGGCAAAAATAGAAGCAAAAGCGCCTCCGGATAATCCGTCCAGTCCGTCAATCACGCCTCCCGAATAAACAGCCATGTTGACAACGACAAAAAGAAGGAGATAAAGAGGCCCGATATAGATCTCTCCGTTGCCCGGTATATGAATGGTTCTCCATCCCAGTTTAAAATAAAACCAATAAGCGCCTACAGCTCCTATGAGAAAAACAAGGCCCAGCCGCCAGGCTAACCGCAATCCACCGCCTATGTATTTTCCTTTTTTTATTCTTTTTCCCAAGACTCTAAAAGGAAGACCGACCACCAGAAAATCGTCTATCAAACCCAGCAGGGAACCGGCTGCCAGAGCGAAAAGCGGAAGCCAGGTTTGGTCCCGGGACAAGAAGTTAAATTTTCCGAAGATAAAGATGTCCGTCTGAGAAAGAACCCAGAAGGCAAGAGCTAAACCCAGAGTGCTGACCCAGACCAGCGCTCCTCCGCTTCGAGGCGTATTAACCTCTTTTTGTTCGTGGTACTGCGTGAAAACAGGAATCTCCTTCCCGTCTATGGACTTGTCCCTCGGTTTCTTTTTCCAAAACTCGTATTTGTAAAGAAAGTGAGTAAGAAGAGGAGTCAATAAAAAGGAGGTTAAAAAACCTAAAGCCCCGAGCGTGAATATTTTGAGAACATCTAATGTTAAATCAGGCATACTTTACCATTTATAGGCTTTATTAATCCAATCTATCAGTTTTTCCATCTCCTTGAAGTTATCCTCTGCTCCGAGCACCACTCCTATTACCAGATTATTGTCGTGCTGGTTTCTGAAACTAAGCAGTAAACACTGGCCCGCAATCGGTGTTCTTCCCGTCTTAGCGATAACCATCCCGGGCAGGTCATCCAACAGCTTGTTGGTCGTATCCATTTGATGGTGAAACCAGCCTGAGGAGGTATATATTCCTCTTGTTTTTGTTCTGCCAATATCACTTATCAGGGTGCTGGCTGACATTTTTTTGGCCAGCTTGACAAGGTCGCTCGCTGTTGAATAGTTGGGTATTTCGTAGGGAAGCTCCGGGTCCAATCCGGTAGGATTGAAAAATTGAGTGTCATACATCTCCAACTCGCGAGCTTTTTTATTCATCTCACGTATGAACTCCTGTTCTCCTTTTGCTTCAGCCAGCGTAAAAACCGCCCGATTGCTGGACTCTACCAGAGAAGAATACAATAAATCTTTTATATAAAACTCCTCTCCTTCTCTGAAGAAGTTGGGTTCTCCCGGCTGACCGGCTGCTTTTTCGGATAAAACCAAGGTTTGATTAAGGTCGTACTGCTCCACAACCACCAGGCCGCTCATTAATTTGGTCAGGCTGGCGATAGGCAGGGGTTTGTTCGGTTCCTTTTCAAAAAGTATCCTTTGTTCTCCGTCTTTGATAAGAACCACAAGAGCGCTTCTGGCTTCAATCTCCGGTTCTTCAACCTGTCGGAAACGGATAGGCTTGGCTTTGGCGTATCTCAAGGCTAACACTTTGTTTCTGGCCTCTCTTGTTTGTTCGTATTCTCTGAACTGAATGCATTCCAGGGAAATTTTTTCTACCTCGGCCCGTATAGGTCCATAAAGGGCGACAACCCCGGCTAAGAAAACGATTAAAACAAGGAGGCGTGTTTTATTAACTCCTTTTTCATTGAGATAGCGTGCTATTTTATTTTTCACCTCCGGTGTCTTATTTTTCTGAATCATTTTTCTCTTTGTAATTCCGGGCTGACTGTTCTATAAACTTTTTTGCTTTCTTAGCGCCCTGCCAGCTGTCTATCTTGACCCATTTATTCTCTTCCAGGTCTTTATAGTGTTCAAAAAAGTTTTTAATCTCAGCCAGGAGGTAGGGCGATACATCTTCGACGTCTCTTATGTTTTTGAAAAAAGGGTCAACCTTGTCCGCCGGTACGCACAACACCTTGTCGTCCTTTCCTTTTTCGTCCTCCATCTCCATCAGCCCTATGGGCCGGCAGGGAATCACTATCCCCGGATGATGAGGCTGAGAAACAAGGACAAGGGCGTCAACCGGGTCCCCGTCGTCACACAGTGTTTTGGGAATCATTCCGTAGTCGCCCGGGTAGATCATAGAGCCGAAAAGGTCGCGGTCCAGAAACAGAATACCTCTTTCTTTGTCGAGTTCGTATTTTTCCTTACTGCCTTTTGAAACCTCTATTACAACATAAACGGTTTCCGGAAAGCTGTTTTCCGGCCCCGGTTCTAAGTTGTTCCAGGCAGTTTTTATTTTTTCATGCATAATATAAAGCTGTTATTGCTGTTATTGGTTTGTAATTTTTTTACTTTTCTATTTTTTCTTCTTTTTAATCTCAAGGTGAAGCTCCTCGAGCTGCTCCTCGTCTATTTCACTGGGTGCGTTCATAACCGCTGTTTTGCCGCCTGCAGTGGAAGGGAAGGCCATCACCTCTCTTACGCTCGGTTCTCCGAGAAGAACCATAAGAAAGCGGTCGAATCCGAGAGCAATGCCTCCATGGGGCGGTACGCCGTATTGAAACGCCTCAAGCAGATGGCCGAATTTTGTTTTGATCTCCTGGTTTGAGTGCCCCAATATTTCAAATATTTTTTGCTGAACCTCGGGGTCGGTTATCCTGATGCTTCCTCCTCCTACCTCATAGCCGTTGAGTACAAAATCGTGCTGCCACGACTTTGCTTTCATCGGGTCTTTTTCTAAAAGAGCCAGGTCTTGTTCTTTGGGAGCGGTAAAGGGGTGGTGGGCAGGAGTTATCTTTTTCTCTTTCGTTTTTTGAAAAAGCGGCCAGTCCACGATAAAACAAAAAGCCAGTTCATGAGGGTTGTTTTTGTTTTTCCTAAGGTCCGGCTTGTCCGTTCCGTACTTTTTAAAGGCTTGTTCGTAAGTTATGCGGGGAAAAGGTTTTTGTTTTATTTCTTTTTCAGGAAACACCTTGTGTACGATTTTTGTAAAAAGCTCTTCAGTCAGCTTCAAGATCTCTTCTTGGTCGGTAAAGGAAAGCTCGATATCGATTTGTGTAAATTCTCCATAAGCTCTGTCAGCTCTCGGGTCCTCATCCCTGAAACAGCGGGCTATCTGGAAATACTTTTCAAACCCGGCCACCATTAAAAGTTGCTTGTACTGCTGCGGGCTTTGAGGCAGGGCGTAAAAGCAGCCCGGCTGGAGCCGGGACGGGACTACGAAATCTCTCGCCCCCTCCGGGGTTGATTTGGTGAGGATCGGCGTTTCAATCTCGACAAACCCTTTTTTGATAAGAAACTCCCGGGTGGTGTGAGCCGTTTTCTGGCGGAAAACAATATTTCTTTTCATTCTTTCCCTTCGGAGGTCCAGATATCTGTAATCTAACCGTTTTTGTTCATTGATTTCATATCCGTCCGTGTTTAAAGGCAAGGGCGGAGTCTGCGCGGTTGATAAGATTTCAAGTTTGTGCGCCTCTATCTCTATGCTTCCTGTAGCCACCTCCTTGTTTATCATACTGGCCGGCCTCTGCTTTATTTTTCCTTCGACCTCTATTACCGACTCCGGTTTAAGGGACTGGGCTTTTTGGAAAACATCTTTTTGCTTGGGGCTGAACACGAGCTGAGCTATTCCGGAGCGGTCCCTGAGGTCTACAAAAATGATCTTGCCATGAGATCTAATCGAATCGACCCACCCTTTGAGCAGCGCCCTCTCCCCTACTTTTTTAGTTGTTTCTTGAGTTAAAATTCTTTTCATATTAGTGAATAAAACAGGAATAAAAAACTTTAAAATTATTTAAATATTGATCAGCGGCCTAACGGCTGCAGGCAGACAGGGTCTTTTCAAAAAAAAGAGTTTTTTATCAATCTCTGATTTTTTCTGCTACTTTCTCTAACTCTTCAGGGCTCTTTTTTTCACTTCTGCGGGTCAGAATCATACCCAGCGGCTGTTCTTGAACAACAGGATAAAGCTTGAGGTGGGCGTGGCCGATATCAAGCCCTTCTATTACCATAAACACCCTTTCAGCGTCCAGTCCGGATTTGAGTTTGTGCGCCACCTCGTATCCCGCCCGCATAAAGTTTTTGTAAACCTCAGGCTTCATCTCAAAAACTTTGGAGGAATAATGCTTCTTGGGAAGCACTACTGTCATACCCTGAACAATGGGCTGAATATCCAAAATGGCCAGGAAACCTTCATTTTCCCAAACCCTGGTTCCGGGCATCTCTCTCTTTACAATTTGACAGAAAATGCACTCTTTCATCTTTATTTTTTCTCTTTCTTACTTTTTAACATGGAGATACCGACCCCGGCTATTTTACTGCCTCCGAAAGTGGATATCCCGGCGAAAATAGACCAGGAGACAAGATTAAGCATTTTGGCTATCGCTTGGGGCGGGATCATCTCCTTAAACTGGCCGCCAAGCTGTTCTCTTAACATACGTTCTATCTCTTGTTCGCTAAAACCGGTTTGGCTGTCTTCAGTATCTTGTTGTTTTGGTTCAGTTGAAAAATCTTGTTCAGAAAAAACCTGGGGAACCGGCAGTTGGCCTGTAAATATTTTGTAAGAATGCCACAAAACAACGACCACGATGCTCACCCCCAGAAAAAGCAGCAAAACCCCTATAATTTTAAGCCCTTGATTCATTTAAATTTTTGCTTATTTTATTATCCTTGGTTCATTCTATCAAACTTTGCACTATCTTGTAAATATTACCCGCCCCCATAACAAGAACAACATCTTTTTTTGTTGTTTTTTTATTTAAAAACTCTGGTATTTCAAGGTAATTTTTAATAAAAGTTACCTTTCGACCCTGGCTTTTGATCTCGTCGGCCAGCTTTTTCCCGCTTACTTTTTCTTTTATCTCTTTTTTCTCCCGGCCGGGTACACTGTATATTTCAGTTAAAACTATCTCGTCCGCCTGCTTAAAAGCGGGCGGAAATCTTTGATAAAGATAGTGGGTTCTCTGGTATTGGTGGGGCTGAAAAACCGCCCATATCTTTTTGTCCGGGTATCTTTCTCTGGCTGCCTGGAGCGTGGCTTTGATCTCGGTGGGATGGTGAGCGTAATCGGAGATGACAACAAAGGGGGCCTGTTGTACAACCTGGAATCTGCGCCACCCTCCTTTGTACTCGGAAACTGCTTTCAACGACACCGTGTCTTGAATCCCTATCTCCCGGGCCAGAGTCAAAGCGGCTAAAGCGTTAGAAACATTGTGCCGGCCCGGAATGCTTATCACCTTCCTTATTTTTTGAACCGAGTTCTTGTCCTGCAGGGAATAGCGGATTATTTTTGTTTTTAAATTCGAGATTCGAGGCTCCAGAGTTGAGATCTGCGGATTATCCTTGTTAACGATCAGGGTTTCCTGTTCGGAAAGTTTTTTCCAGAATTTGACGAACGTGTCTTTGATCTCGTCCAGGTTTTCATAACAGTCAAGATGTTCTTTGTCTATATTGGTGGTTATAATTATCTCGGGGTCGTAACTTAGGAACGCTTTTTGATACTCATCCGCTTCTAAAAGCAGATACCGAGATTTTCCCGGCCGATAGTTGCTGTTGTCAAACTGCGGCAAGTTGGTTCCAATGATGACCGTTGGATCCAGCCCCGCTTTTATCAGGATCAAAGCTGCAAAGGCGGTGGTAGTCCCCTTGCCATGGGCTCCGCTGACAGCGATTGTCCGGTATTTTCGGGTCAGTTCGCCTACGGCCTGAGGATAAGTCAGGCTTTTAATTTCTCTTTTTTCTGTTTCCTCTATCTCGGGATTGTCTTTCGGAACAGCTGCGCTGCGGATTACCAGTTGAGTGTCCGGAGCAAGGTTTTCTTTTTTGTGCTTGTAAAAAATCCGGGCCCCCTTTTTTTCCAGATCCCGGGTGATCTCCGAAGCGACCAGGTCTGAACCGGTTACCGTCCACTTTTGAGAGAGATAATGGCGGGCCAGAGCGGACACTCCTATGCCTCCTATGCCTACGAAATGAACCTTCATAATTTATCTTGCCTTAAAGGGGGTTATAAGATTAAAAATCACCCAGCTTTATTGACTGTATCATGGTGTATTCAGGACCTGACCGCTTAAGTTCGCTTTCCATTATATCTATGGATTCTACTTTAAAAGTATGATCAACCGTCAACGCAACCTTCGGCCTCTGTCCGGGATTCAACCGTCTCCATTCAAACTTTTTTATTCTGCCCAGGGTGATGTGGGGTATATATCTTCTTCTCTCCGGTCGGTATCCTGTGTTTTGAGCCAGATTTTTATCCAGCTCTTTTTTTAACTGAACAAGTTTCCCGCTCCTGCCTTTTATCCAGACCAGAGACGGCGGCATTTTTTTAGGCGGCCCATAGCATACTTTTTCCAACTCAACAGAAAAGGGCTTGTATTCTTTGACAGCGGTTTTTACCGCTTTTTCTATCTCTTGAACCTCGTTTTTTCCCGTATTGCCTAAAAAAGCGAGGGTGAGATGAAGATTTTCCTCTTTAACCCACCGGCAAGGCAGCCCGGGCCATCTATCTTGTATTTGGGCCAGCTCTTGGGCTGATTCCTGAGGCAGGTTGACGGCTATAAAGATTCTTTTAGGCTTAGGCATTAATTAACTATAACAGATATCTGTGTTAAAATATAGCTGATGAAAGAGTCGTATTTATACAGAAAACTGAAACAAGAAAGAGTTCAGTGTTCCACCTGTGCTCATTACTGCGTTTTAGACCGGGGCGAGTATGGCAGATGCGGGGTGCGGAAGAATAAACAAGGTGAGTTATACGCTCTGAACTACGAAAACTGCGTTGCCTTAAGCAGCGATCCGGTTGAGAAAAAACCTTTATTTCATTTTTTGCCCGGCACCTCTACTCTTTCTATGGCTACAGTCGGCTGCAACTTCAGGTGCGACAACTGTCAAAACTGGCACATATCGCAGGGTCCGAAGATAAACAAAGGGTCGGTTCCGGGTCAGAAAATAACTTCTCTGGAGATAGTGGAAAAAGCACTGGAAAAAGATGTTCCTTCCCTTTCCTACACCTATACTGAACCCACTATTTTTCTGGAGTATGCTCTGGATACCATGAAGCTGGCCCATGAGCGGGGCCTTAAAAATATTTGGGTGACCAATGGTTTTTTATCAAAAGAGAGCTTTGATCTTGTTGCTCCTTTTTTAGATGCAGTTAACGTGGATCTTAAAAGTTTTGACAATGATTTTTATGTTGACCACTGCGGGGCCCGGCTTCAACCGGTGCTGGAGACTCTAAAAAGGATAAAAACTGCGGATATTTGGCTTGAAGTGACCACTCTTGTTATTCCCACCCTGAGCGACGACCTTGAAATGCTGTCTCAAATAGCCCGTTTTATAAATCAAAAATTAGGTTCGGAAACACCCTGGCATCTCAGCCGTTTCTCAGGCGTCATATCCTGGAAACTCAAGAATTTACCGGATACTTCGGTTCAAACTCTTAAAAAAGCCCACGAGATTGGAAAAAGTCAAGGGTTAAAGTATGTTTACACCGGCAACCTTCCCGGGATGGAAACCGAGGATACTTTTTGCCCTCGGTGCGGGGAAAAAATTATAGACCGCTCCGGTTACCGGGTGCAAAGAAAAGATAAATCGGGAAAATGTGCTCAATGCGGACAAAAAATCAAAATTATTATCAATTGATATGCTGACCTTTGCTTCAATCTGCCCCCACCCGCCCCTTTTACTGCCCTGGGTCGGCGAGCCAAAGGACAGAAACAGGGTAAAGGATACTCTGCGCGCCCTTGAGCGCCTAAGGGGTAGTTTTCAGAAAAAAAAGATAGAAAAAATTATCATCTCCTCTCCTCATCGCGACTGGGGATTCAATGTTCCCCTTTACTTTTTGGCTCCGGAGTTTGAAAAAGAAAAAAAGAAAATTCTGGTCGGGGTTGAACCTCCTGAGTTTTATTTTAAAAAAGGAAAAGAGCTGTATGCCGGTGAGATCAAAAACTCACGCTCAAGAATCGGCTTTATTGCCTCGGGAGATCTTTCCCACCGCTTAAAAGACGAAGGTCCTTATGAGTTCCATACGGACGGCCCTGAGTTTGATAAAACCCTTGTTCGTTGTTTAAAGCAAAAAGAGGTTAAAAGAATACTGCGTCTTGGCCAAGAGTTTCCTCAGACCGGAGAGTGCGGCCTGCGCTCCATATCTTTTCTCCTGGGAGTGGTTGACGGTCTTGAGTGGGAGCCGGAGATTCTCAGTTACGAAGGCCCGTTCGGTGTAGGATATTTAACAGCAGAACTAAAAATCAACTCCGATGAGCTTTAAAGTAATGTCCTGGAATATAAAGGGAGGGTGCAGACTGAAAAGGGTGGTAGAGCTGATCAGAAAACAAGAACCAACAGTGGTGGCTCTTCAAGAAGTGGATAAGAATTTGGAAAAAACCGGCGGTCTGGATATAGCAAAAGAAATTGCAGAAACTCTTGGCTTTAATTTTTTGTTTGCTCCGGGGTACAGAATACCCCAAAAAACAGGGGTTGGAGAGATGGGTAATGCTCTGCTATTTAAACATCCGCTTCAACGCAGAGAGACCTGTTTTTTAAGCCCTGAGATTGAATATGAAGGGTCGGGCGAAACAGAACCAAGAAATGTTTTAAAAGCCGAGTTAAAGATAGGAGGTAAAACCTGGAGTTTTCTGACCACCCACCTTGCGGTCTCAACCGGATTCGAGTTTAATAAAACAAAACAGGTTCAACTCAATACTCTTTTGAAGGTTGTCAACCGCAGTTCTCCGCCTTTAGTTCTTATGGGCGACCTCAACTCTCCTCCTCAAAGCCGGGTGGTGAAAAAAATAGAAAAGGTTTTGTTTAACGCTGACCGCCAAGGCAGCAAAACCTGGCCTGTAGGCGGAGCAGAAAGAAAAGGATGGAGCGTGCCCGAGCTTGAATATACTATCGATTATATTTTTCTTTCCAAGGAAATCAAAAGCCGTGCTTTCAAGGTCTTAAAATCCGAGGCCTCCGACCATCTCCCCTTAATTGTAACCATACTGGATTAAATGTCTTACTCTTTATTAAAATTAGCTAGAGAAGCGGTTGAAACTTATGTTAAAAAAGGGAGCATTATGGACCCGCCCCATAGCCTGCCTCAGGGATTGGAAGAAAAAAGAGGTGTTTTTGTAACCATCAAAAAAAAAGACGAACTGAAAGGGTGTATCGGTACCTACCTGCCTACGAAAGAAAATATCGCTCACGAGACGATATATAATGCCGTAGCCGCCTGTTCCAAGGATTACCGTTTCCCGCCCGTAACCGAACCGGAGCTTCCCTTTCTGAGTTACGAGGTTTATATTATAGGAAAACCGGAAAAAGTTAGTGATTTTTCCGAACTGGACTCTAAAAAGTTTGGTTTGCTGGTCAAGAAGGGGTTGCGTTCGGGGCTTCTTTTACCGGGCCTTGAAGGGATTGACAGCCCTGAAAAGCAGTTCAAGATTGCCTGCCGTAAAGCCGGTATCTCCGGTTCTTTACAAAGCGATGATGTTGAAATTTTCAAATTTAAGGTTCAAAAATATGGAGAAAAATAAAGAGGTAAGCAAAATCTTATATGAGATCGGAGAACTGCACCGTATCAAGGGCACCCGGTATAAGCCTCGCGCTTATCGAAAAGCAGCCGAGACCATTAAAAATCTGGACCGGGATGTAGCCGAGATTTATAAAAAGCAGGGGCTGAAAGGACTCCAGCAGATTCCGGGAGTAGGCAAAAGGATTGCTCAGAAAATTAAAGAATATCTGGAAAAAGGGAGCATTAAGTATTTAAAAGAGTTGAAGCAGGAAACAGCTATCCGTCAAATCGTAACTCATTATTTTAAGACTAAGGGAGTCGGTTTGGAAGAGCTGAAAAAGGATGCCAAAAAAAGAAAAATTGTTTATTCTCGCTACACAAAACCGGCCAAACAGCTTTTAGAACTGGCCGGCTCCGTGGAAAAAGCTAAAGAGGCCGTCACCATAGTGGCCAAATGGGCCAAATCCAGAGACCTGGATTATGCTATAGAAACTGTTTTTAAAAAATGGCTGGAGCTTGACCGCCTGAAACCCAAAGAGATTGTTAAAAAACCTTATTTCCGGGGAGACCCCATGGTTTGGTCCAAGTCGCACCGCAAATGGTATGTTATCTCTCCCAGCGGAGAGTGGCTGGAGTTTGCGGGTAAAGAGTCTGAGGTCGAATGGAGGCTCGAAAAATAAAAACCGGTTCGTAAAAACCGGCTTTAACTCCTTTTTTAAGAATTTTAACTGTTCTTATCTCTTTTTCAGAAATTACCTAAGGATTCCGGAGGACCACTTAGGAACCGCTTAAAGCCCCAGCTCTTCCGAAATTTCCTGCATTGAGCGGAGAACAATAGAAATAAATTCTTCTAATGTCAGGCCCAAGTAAGGCTGGCATTTTTTTATTATTTCTCTGTTTACTCCGGCTGCAAACCTCGGTTCACTGAATCGGTTAAGAACGTTTTCTGTTTCCAGCTCTTCTATCTTTTTAGAAGGAAGAACAAGGGTCGCGGCCACGATCAGTCCTGTTAAAGGGTCAACGCAGTAAACCGCTCGGGCCATTAAACTTTCCGGCTCCCGGCCGTGTGCATCGTTATGAGTCAGTACGGCTCGGCAGATCTCCTGCCCTATCCCCTCTTGCTCCAGCATTTCGGCTCCCAGTTTGGAGTGAGCCTCAGGGTTGTTCTTGGTTTTTTCATAGTCGATATCGTGAAGCAGCCCGCACAACGCCCATTTTTTCTGATCCTCCTTCAGGTGCCTGGCCAGAGCTTTCATGGCCGCCTCTACAGCCAGACAGTGTTTAACCAGGTTTTCATTTTTTACCTTTTCTTTTAATAAATCTGAAGCTTTTTCCCTGTTCATAAGTTATATTATTCGATAAATTATAATTATTTGGAACTCTTCTGCGTTAATGGCTGTACGTTGTTCAGTGCTGTATTGTCAGACCAGAGTAATAAAGCTGCCTGTTTCTGGAAACAGTCCCCATTTTTTGTAAAAATCAGGGTTTTCCCCGCGTTTTCTGTATGAAAAAAAGCGATCCGCAGTACAAAAGGTGCAGAACTCTGAAACCTCGATATTCTCTCTTTTTACACCTGTTTTTTCAAGCTGGTTTAAAGCGGCCTGAGTGAGGTCCAGAAAAAATCGGCCTTTGTTTTCCTCGTAATAATCAAACCAGTATGATTCTCGAAAACCATTTTTGGTTTTACTGTCAAACGAATAGCAGCACTTTTTGATATGAGGGCCGATTCCAATTTTCAGCGCCTCAGGGTTTTGTATTTCGGTGACCGCTTCTTGGATAATCAGTTTTTCCAACCCCCTGCGTCCGGCGTGGATAGCCGCCACTCTTTTTTTAACGGGATTATATATCAATACAGGCAGACAGTCAGCTGTTTTTACGGCTAAAACCTGGCCCGGTGTTTCTGAAATCAATCCGTCTGCGTCCAGCTTGACATATCCGCCCAATTGAGAGTCTGTTTTGTGAATTTTTTTACCGTGCACCTGCTCGGCCAATATTATATCCTCACGGCCTGCCTTTACTCCGGCTCGCTTTACTATTTCAAGCAGGTTCAAAACAGCATCCGGGCTGGTGTAAAAGTTAAAAGACCCCTCTTTTATTTCACTTATGCCGTGTGTCACTCCCTCTTTTCCGAGGTTGTCGAAAAATATCATTTTTAACAGTTATATTATTGTTTAAACCTTTTCAAGAGTTAAACTCTTGAAGAACCTTGAAATCTTGTTCTAAAACCGTTTTCATGTTGGGGTTGTAAGTGGCTACGGCCGGGTGATAGAGAGGAATAAGAGTTATTCTGCCGAACAGAGTGCCGGCTTGGAATTTTTGTCCGTGGATCTTGCTTATGGCTTTGATTCTGTTCTCCAGCCCGTATCTTTTCATAAGAAAATACATGGCGTGTCTGCCCAGCGGACAAATCACTTTCGGCTTTATAATCTTTATTTGTTTTTCCAGATAAGAAACACAATTTTCCACCTCCTCTTTTTGCGGGTCTCTGTTTCCCGGAGGCCTGCACTTTATAATATTGGTAATGTATACTTCTTTTCTGGGAAGGTCGATCGACTCCAAAAGCTCATTGAGTATGTCGCCCGCTCTGCCGCAGAAGGGCCGGCCCGTTTTATCCTCGTTGGCCCCGGGGCCTTCTCCTACAAACATTATCTTCGCTTCATGGCTGCCCTCGCCGATTACCGGCAGGTTTCTGTTTTTATAAAGACGGCATTTCTGGCAGGCGACCACCTCGTCCTTTATTTTTTTCATCTGTTCGTATTTAGACATCACCAAATATTAATTTTCTAATCCGGTTGAGACATAGATGGGAACAGAAAGCTGATCCGCGTTCTCCGGCAGGCTGGAGGGGTTGGCCTTTTCCAAAACCAGATAATGAAGCGCTGTTTCCCCTATTGTTTGGTTTGAGCTGATTTCCGCTTCAAATTCAACGAAATCTTGAGTCATCCATTCCTGGTTTGTCATAGCATAGCTTGAGACCAGAATATTGCCCGCTCTGTCAACTAACTTCAAGGGGAAGCTGGCCTCAAAAAACCATGTTCCTCTCGCCTGCCCCCTTATGGTTAAAGGCATCTTTACCTTCTGATAAGGCGCAGGAGAGGTCAGATTTATCTCTTCTTTTTCTTCGATTTCAATTTGTTCGGGGAAAATCCTCCAGTCCAGCAGGTCTATGCTTTCCGTGGTTCGGTCTCGCTCCACATTAATCTTTATGGGTTTGTGGGACGAGCAATCTTGTTCCATTCCGCATCGGACATACTCCGTGTAATAACCCTTGAACCCGCCGGCTTCCGGCCGGGAAGCGGATACGTAATAATCTCCAGCCGGCACCTCCAGCCGGTAACCCGTACCGTAAACATATTTGTCATCCTCTATTTTTTCTTGGGTGCAGTACTTTTCTCTTATGCCCGGTTTTTGGGCGCAGACCTCTACGTCTTCAGGTATCATCTCGCTCGGGTAGCCCAAGGATCCTTCAATTGTTCCCTGCCCCACAAAAGGTGTCGGGTCGCAGTAATCGGTGTCGCCCGGCGCTGCGCAGCCGATCTGTATCCATTCGTAAAAAGTACGCGGACTGCCGTCAATGGCGTAGATAACCTTATCTACCGTAGGAAACTGCTTTAATGTCTGTTCTATTTGCCCCCTGAACTGTCCGCTGCCGCATGTTGAGTTGGCTCCGGGTACCATAGGCCTCAGGTCTTCAAGGTTCAGATAAGCGGTTCCGTCTTCAATATGTACACTCTTGAGAACGTCTCTTGTTTCCCAGGAGAAAAAAGAAACATGTCCCTGCTCTTTTTCCTGCTCGGTCGGCCCCCGAAAAAGCTCGTTTAAGGCTGCTGTGGCCACTGCTTTTGTTTCCGGTATTTCTCTTTCAACCGGAAACACCTTGCTGCAGTCCTCCATATTAGGATTCAGCTCTGTATTGCCGAAATAAACCTTAACAGTCATTTTAGGTTCCGGGGTTTCAGACGGAGCAATGTCTTCGGATTGAAAAACAAAGTAGCCTATTCCGGCCATAATAACTATTATTATTGTCCATAAAATTATTTTTTTGGCAGACATGGTTTAATAGTGTTTTAATATTGTTTTAATTTTTAATAATACCTGCTCCGAGGCAAACCTTTTCTTGATAAAAAACGCAGAACTGGCCCGGGGTGGGTGCAAATTGAGGTTTTTCAAACACAACTGTTGTTTTTTCCTTTTCTTTTTTTATTACAGCCCGAGCTTCTTTATGCCGGTAGCGTATTTTGGCCGTTATTCTCAAGGCTTTCTCGGGTTCTGACCCCGAGATCCAATTTATTTTTTCAATTTCTATTTTTCTCTTTTCCAGCTGGGAACGGTTTTTGGTAACAATCAGTTTGTTGTCCTTTATTACTTTATTTTTAACATAATAAGGTCCTCCGGACAAACCCAGTCCTTTTCTCTGCCCGATAGTATAAAAATGAATGCCCTGGTGTTCTCCCAGAACATTTCCTTTTTCATCAACAATCCTGCCCCGGCTCTTCCCTATTCTTTGTTCTATGAAATTTCTGAAAGAACTATCTTTCAGAGCGCAGAAGTTTTGGCTTTCCTTTACTACAATATCTTTTATTCCTAATTTTTTTGCCAACCCTTGAACCTCTGTTTTTTTGTATCCGCCCACGGGAAAAACAATCCGGGAAAGCTCTTTTTCAGTTAAAAAAGACAAATAATAGGTTTGGTCCTTATCCCCGTCCTTGGCTTTAAGCAGGCGGTATCGGTCTGCTTTTTTTTCTATTCGGGCGTAATGGCCGGTGGCTATTTTTTCAATCCCCTTTTGGTCGGCAAAACTCAATATGTTCTTAAACTTAAACCGAGGGTTGCACAGAACACAGGGGTTGGGGGTTCTTCCTTGTTTTATCTCTTTTAAAAAATAAGACACAATCTCAGCTTCAAACTCCCCTCTTTTGTTTAGGATAAAATGAGGAACCCCGGCCCGCTTTGCTACCAGACCTGCCTGCCTGGTCGGTGTTCGGTCCGTGTTTCTCAAAGTTAAAGCCAGAGGTTCGAACCCCTGGTTTTTGAGAAGAAACAAAGAAACAGCCGAGTCCACTCCGCCTGAAATACCGACCGCAATTTTCTTGTTTTGAGAGTTCAGAATAGAGTGTTTATTCTTCCAATGCTTTTTCTTCCGCTTTGACCCACTTGCCGTATCTTTTTCTCACTTCTTCTTTTGCTTTTGCAATCTTTTGATGTCTTTTTTTCAGCTCATCGGGAATCTTTTTACCTTTGCCCTGAAGATAATCATATATCGCTTCGGATAGGGCGTCTACAGCCAGCACCGAACAGTGTATTTTAATGGGCGGCAGCCCCCCGAGCTGGTCTATAACCTCTCCTTTTTCCAGCTCTACTGCCTCTTTTATCGTTTTGCCTTTAACAAGCTCGGTGATGATGCTGCTTGAAGATATAGCGGCTGCGCATCCAAAGGTTTCAAACCTTATATCTTCAATAGTCTCCTCTCCGTTTTTATTCCGGCCCACTTTAATATAAAGGTGCATAACATCTCCGCAGGCAAGGTTTCCTACCTTGCCTGTTCCGTCCGGGTCTTTCATTTTGCCCAGGTTTTTCGGGTTTCTGAAATGTTCTAAAACTTTTTCACTGTAATCCATATATCTTTACTTAAAAGGTGATATTTTTCTTAATTTTTTAATAATGAAAGGAAGAGCCTCGATTACTTTTTCTACCTCTTTTTCAGTTGTCCATCTTCCTATAGAGAGCCTTAATGAACCGTGAGCCTGCTCCGGCTTTAATCCCAGGGCAAGCAGCACATGAGACGGTGCCAGTTTTTCCGAAGCGCAGGCGGAACCGGTTGAACCGGCTATGTTTTGAGCGTCAAGCTCTAGAACAATAGCCTCTCCTTCTATGAAATCGAACCTGAAATTGATATTGTTGCTTAACCTTTGCTGCCGGTCTCCGTTGAGGTAGGAAGAAGGTACAGCCTCAAGAATGCCTTCAATCAGTTTGTCTCGGAGCGAGGTTAGTTTTTCATTTTCCTTTTTTCTTTCCTTTCCATATATTTCGACCGCCCGGCCGAACCCCGCTATCCCGGCCACATTGGGGGTTGAAGAACGGATTCCTCTTTCATGCCCTCCTCCGTGTAAAAGAGGTTCGATTCTCGTTCCTTTTCGAACAAAGAGGCATCCCACTCCCTTGGGTCCGTATATTTTATGAGAAGATGCGGTCAATAAGTCAATACCATTGGCCTGAACATCAATCTTCATTTTACCGAAGGTCTGGGCTGCGTCGGTGTGAAAAAGAACTTCTTTTTCCCGGCATATTTTTCCTATCTCTTTAACGGGTTGAATGGTTCCAATTTCATTGTTGGCGTGCATTACGGAAACAAGAATGGTGTTTTTCTTAATCATCGCTTTTACTCTTTCCGGGTCCACCTTTCCGTATTGGTCCACCGGCACCTTTTCTACTTCAAATCCTTGTTTTTTCAGCCATTGGCCGGCGCCGAGTACGCAGTCATGTTCAACAGCAGAGATAAGAATATGTTTTCCTCGGTTCTTGTTGGCCCAGGCTACCCCTTTGAGGGCCAGGTTGTTGCTTTCCGTGGCAGAGCTGGTAAAGATTATCTCTTTCGGGTCGGCATTCAGTTCTTGAGCTATAATTTTTCTGTTTTGCTTGAGAGCCTGCTGAGCTTTTCGGCCGAAAAAATGAAGAGAGTTCGGGTTTCCGAACTTTTCGGAAAAAAACGGCTCCATTGTCTTTCGAACGCGTGGGTCTACCGGTGTAGTAGCCGCATAGTCCATATATATTTTGTCTTTTAAAATCTTCATAAAAGGTCTTTAAGGGTTCTTTTTTTAAAATATTTTTCTATCTCCAACCTCAAGCCCTGCCACAATTTTTTTTGACCGCAGTTGTCGCTCATTGAACAAGGCGGACACCTCCCTATTTTTACAGGTCCCTCCAGAGCGGTGATTACATCAGCTAAAATTATCTGGTCCGGCTTTTTATCTAAAAAATATCCCCCGCCTCTTCCCTCTTTGGAAGATATTACCTCTTTTTTAGAGAGCTGGGTTGCGATTTTTTCCAAAAACTTACGGGACAGATTTTTCTTCTTGGCTATTTTTTCCAGAGAAACCGGCTCCCGGTCAAAATTTTCCGCCAGAAAAATTAAAAGTTCTATTCCGTAGTTTGTCTTTTTATTGATTTTGAACATAAAATAAAAACTCCTACTTCCTAAGTAGAAGTTTATGACAAAAAACCGTATTTGTCAATCGAAATTAGATTCTTTTTCTTTGATCTTTTTGCTCTCCTTCTTTTTCCAAAAAAAACTATCAGGCGTTGAGAAGGAAAATTGAAAGATTGAGTGACAAGGCATACCCGGTCCACAGCAGATAAGGCAGTAAAAGACAGGCCGCTTTTTTGGAGATCTTGTAAAAACTGATCATCGTAGCCAGAATTGCTCCCCAAAGAAAAGTTATCTCTATCAGGCCGTAAAGAGGAGACCGAAGTGCGAAAAACAGCCAAGACCAGGCAATGTTCAAGCCGAGCTGAACAAAGAATAAAATCAGAGCTTTTTTAACTTTCTTCCCTTCCAGCCCTTTTTCCCACATCAACCAAAAGGAAATCCCCATCAAAACAAAAAGGATTGTCCAGGCCGGGGCAAAAACCCAGGAAGGAGGGGTGCAAACCGGTTTTCTTATCTCTGTGTACCAGGTTGCAACCGACTGCCTGGTAAAAAGAGAACCGATAAGCCCTGCGCTTTGGCACAGAACAATTGAGATGCCCAGCCTTAGAATTTTTTTGAGGTTCATAATGTTAAAATAAATGATTTTATTATCTTACCCGGTTTTTTAATTGGGTTTGAATTCCAAAGAAATTACAATCCTTGTTCGAACACTATTGACTTCGGCTCTGCGCCCAGTTCCCGCAGGTGTTTTTTAATATCTCTTTCAAACCCGGGCGGCCCGCAGATATAAAAGCTTTGGGAAAAATCCTGGATATAATCTTTTAGAAAATCTTTGTCAATCAACCTGTTTTCATACCCTTTTTTCTGCTCTTCGGTTAAAGTTAGGACCAGATTCTCGCCCAGCATCTCTCTGAACTCTTTTTCCAGAATCACATCCTTTTGCTGTCTATTGGAAAAGATTAACTTACTGCCTTCCACTTTGTTTTTTTGCTTTAAGCTTCTGAAGATGGCTATAAAAGGAGTTACTCCGGCTCCGCCCGCCAGAAACACTCCCCTGTTTTTAAACTTTATAGTGCCGAACGGCTGGTGCATAATAATTTTTTGTCCGGATTTTATTTTGTGCAGCTCTTGGGTTACTCCATTATGCTCCGGGTACTCTTTAATGATAAACTCCAACACTTTGTCATGATTCAGGGAGGTAAAGGTAAAGGGTCTTTTTTCTTTCCGCCATCCTTTCCGGTCAAGGGCCAGATAGGTTGCCTGGCCCGGTGTGTACCGGAACCCTTCTGGCTTCTCGACGATGAATCTCTGAACATTGTGAGTCACGAACTCTCTCATTAAAACCTTTACTTTCCACTGTCTTTCGTTCTTGGGTTCCAGGTCTTTTTTAGCCGGTCCCTTTATCACTTTTCCTTCAGGGGAAAAAAAAGAGCCGTGACAAGGGCAGCTCCATCCTTTTTGTTCTTTATCCCAACTCAACTGACAACCGAGGTGGGTGCACTGGGGAGAAAGTTTGACCAGGGTTCCGTCTTCTTTTTTGTAAACCGCCGTTTTCTTTTTCTTAATTTCAATAACCGCCCCCTGCCCTCTTTTTATCTCCTGGAGCGGTATTTTATCCGCCTTTTCTTTTCCCAGTAGATGTTTCAAATACTTCATTTATTTTTTCTTAATGTTTTTTTAGCTAAAAAAGTTTAAGAAAAATGAAAAGAAAAAAGTACAAATCAAAAATCGATGACATATTCGTGAAACTTGTCTCCTTCAAAGGTGCATTTTTTTTCTTTACAGACCGCTTTATCGCCACCGACCACCAGGTTTACCAGAGCGACAGAGTATCCCTCGAGGCATCGACAAAAAACAGGATGAAGTGCAAAGTCTTCAATTCTAATTACCACGCGCCTTTTTTCTTCATCATATTCCTTAACAACGGCTTTCCCTTTTGTCCAATATCTTCCCCACAACTTCGGAGCGTTTTTTAAAGCGCTCGGGGTGGAATAAAAGTACTTGGTGAAAAGTTTTGTAATCAAACTTTGTTTAAGGTGGAATTCACATATTCCTCTTATGCCGTCATCATCCAAATTAAAAGCTTTTTTAATGGCCAACAGAGAAATGGCCCTTAACCCCGCCGGACAAAAGGACATCGCTTTCAAATCGTTGTAATGAAGAGGATAACCGGCCTTTTCTGCCTCCTTTTCCACCTTCTCCAACCCTTCTTGGCCTTTATTCTTGAGAATCCATTTTCGATCAGCTAAAAGATTAAAGCCTCTCGTTTCTCCCTCGATATTCATCAGCTTTTTAACCACCTCTTTATTCAGTTCGTTTTCTTTTTTCATCTTTTTTCAAATAAAATTTAAACAAAATTAACCCGGCAACGATAATAACAACAGCTGTGCCGACTCCGACCGCGATGTAATGTCCTATTCGGTCCTGTTTTAACTGTTCGTAAGAGGACAGAATCTTTATCTTGCTCCGGGTGGACAAGGTGGACAAAACGAACAAAGAAAGTGTTAAAACAGCTCCTGTTGTAAAAATGAAAATGTTTTTAAGCTTCACGAAAAATATTTTATGATATTAACTTAATCATATCACGAAAATGAACCAAAATTACCTTCGCCACTTAATTTTTAGGCACCTGATTTTTAACTGTCTGACTGTCTGATAGTTACTGTCTTACTGATGGAAGGCATAAAAAATTAATACCGTTTCTTTTATACTCGCTCAAGTTATAGTTATGCCTGAATCGTCAAAGCATTAATCTTATCCCGGCTGCCAGGACAAAAAGGTAGATAAGAGTTTT
>CAZCSI010000003.1:0-31229 GCA_964501525.1 uncultured Candidatus Saccharibacteria bacterium
ACAGTTTCTCTCTAATGATTCTACCTGCTTTTGTCTTGGGAATCTTATCCTCATCCGTCTGAAGCTGGTCGGTTGCATATTTGGCCATATCCGGGATAAGGTCCGGGGCGTAAGTTCTCATCAAAGAGAAGGCTTTGTCTATCTGCCCTTGAGGAAGCTCTTTCAACCCTTTGGCTCCCTTTGTTTCAAGTAAGGCTTTGAAAGCGGCTATTTTCTCTTTATACCTTAATGCAGAGCCTAAAGATGCATATTCTGCCGCTATGGCCCTATAATCATCTCCGTGCCTTTTCTTTACATCTTCTCCGAGAGAATCTATCTCTTGTCTCTGTTTACTGGTATAGCGCATCATGCCCCGGCCTAGGGCTCCCCTCCCGACGACGCCGGTTGCTGTGGCTGCCGTGGATAATCCTCTAGCAGCCCACCTGGTAACAATGTTTCTGTCCTCGTCTTCGCTTACTTTTCTTAACTTACTAGGCAGAGCAGCTATGTTTCGTGAGACCTTTTTGCCTGTTTCAGTACTTGCGGCCCGGTCTACGACTTGAGTTTTGGCAAAACCCGCTGCCTTTCCTGCTGCTACGGCTGGAGCTAAGGCTCCACCTGCTACTATAGCCGGAGCTCTGGCTCTGACTTCTTTGAAACCCTTTATTGCATACTCGGCCCCTTCTGCACTACTTTTAAGCGCAGAAAGATAACCTAGGTAGATGAAACCGAGTGCGACCCCATATGGGATAAGAGACCGGCTCAACTCTATCCAAGCATAGCCTAAAGGGCCGGCATCCGGTGGAGGAGAACCAATCATGCCTCTTGCCTCTAAGAGCATATGATTACTCAGATAGACAAAAAAGGCGGCGCTTATTCCTATGAAACACCACTGAAAAAAATTTTGCCACCATGATTTCCAAAAATTTTTAATAAAGGGAATAGACGGCATAGAGTTGGCTAAGAATGCTAAGGGCGCAAGGATTACGCTTAGCCAAAGAGCTAGATACCTAGCTGCAAAAAGGAAGGCAAACAGAAGAAGAGCTAAGGCATAGGCCATATTAAAAGCGACCATAACAAATCCCTGGAAAATAACTGTCAATGAGTTCATCACAACCGGGCCGGAACCAAGGGTTTGGTCAATCTGTGCTGTTTGTACGTGGGAGAACTGTGTGGCTAAATTCAGTCCGGAGAAGTTTCCTAAGAAAAAGTTCATAACTATATTGGAGGCGTCAATAAAAACTCCGGCAATCACCCGGCTGAAGTTAGTCAGGATAACCATTGCTATAAATCGAGGCAAGCTTTTTTGCCACTTATATTCTTCAATGCCAAGAGCTGTGGTCAACCCGATAAAGGCCAAGATAATGATAAAAAACATATTGCAGAGATCTCTGACCAGTTTCCAACCAGTATCAACCAGCGGGTTTCCTGCCTCGCCCAGTCCAGTATAACTCCAGGTTATAAAGTGTTCTCCGAGAACCCATTCGAGGATATGGGATGCTGCTGCTACCGCATAACTGCTTACAGCGATAATAAGCTTTACAAGGAGGCCAATAAGATTATTGCCCATATCTGAAAACACCCCGACCAAAGGGTTTTGTCCGTATATGACAAAAGGAAAAAGCACCCCCAAAAGAGCAAGAGTGCCTAAAAATATGAGCTTGTATTTCATTTTATTTTTTAAAAAAAGATTCATTAGAGAATAATAACATAAAAATTATGCAAGGTGAATTTCTTTTTCCAGCTTGTTTGCCAGCTCCTTCCACTGTTTGACGGAAAGAGCTTCAGCTCTGGCTTTGGGGTTGACACCGGAACTTGTTAATAATTTTACAATATTTTGTTTTTCCAGGTCAAACTCTTTTCTCAACACCCCTGCCAGCTGTTTCCTTCTGTGCCCAAAACCGGCTCTTGCCAGCTTGAAAAATAGCTTTTGATTTATAAGCTGCTGTTCTTTTGTAATCCTGGCCTGCCGATAGGCGGGACGGGTTGCGAGGCGCACCAGCCCGGCTTCTACGTTAGGCTGGGGCCAGAAGTGATTGCGGGGTATGGTCTGTATATATTCCGGCTCAGCATAAAGCTGGACAGCTACGCTTAGAAGATCCATATGAGGCGGCTGAGCGCAGATACTTTCAGCCACTTCTTTTTGCATCACCAGAGCCATGGCGGTTGGTGGATTATAGGATCCAAGCAGTTTTCTTGTAACCACTTTTGAGATGTTGAAAGGCAGGTTGCTGATTACTTTGTGTTTCTCGTCGACCATAAGCCGCCAGTCACGGTTGAGCTCCAGTATGTCGCCGGCTACGACTTCCACGTTGGAAAAGTTTTTTAATTCTTGTCGAAGCCAATCAGCCAGCTCCTGGTCTTTTTCTACCGCTATTACTTTTGCTACTCTACGAGCCAACTTTTTTGTTAAAACGCCTAAACCGGAGCCCACTTCAAGCACCGTGTCTTCAGGGACAAGCCGGGCTGCGTCCAAGATTTTATCGGCTGTTTGTTCTGAGGTCAGAAAATTTTGTCCTAAAAATTTTTTAGGGGAGAGGCCGAGTTCTTTTAAAATTTGCTTGGGATGTCGCATAAAACTTGATTTTTTAATAACTTGCGTTAAAATCTAATACAAGAGCTTTGAGGCTCAAATCTGTTTAGTTTAGAGTATTAAGCTAAAGATGAGGCCTCAAACGATTCTATTAAGCGTAAGCTTTATATCGGGAAAAAAATAGAAGAGAAGCTGAGACGGGGTTTTACCCGGACTCGGAGCCTGCTGAAAGTTTTAGTTAATCCCCTTGCTTGCTTGGGGCTGGTTTTCTTTTCTTTCTTTTTCTTTTCTCAGCTTACTTCTGAGGTTTCCTCGGAAGATCTGGTTTTAGCCAGCGTTGTTGAATGGACGCCGAAGGAAAGTCAAAATAAAGTTTTTCTCAGCCAAAAAGACCAGATTGAGGAAGAAACAGAGCTGTTGGCTGTAGGCGGCACCTGCCTTAGGGCTGCCGGACCGGTGACAATGGCCCACACTCAGACTTCGGGTGGCACTGCCGTAGCCGGGGAAAAGGGGGCAGCTCCCGGAAGAAAGGAGATTTTGGAGTACCAAGTGCAGCCCGGAGACACTCTTTCTTCTGTTGCTGAATCCTTTGGCATCTCTTTGAATACCGTATTGTGGGCCAATGACTTGGGTTCAAAATCCACCATCTCGGTAGGCCAGAAACTTACCGTATTGCCCGTTTCGGGTGTTATGCATCTTGTCAACAAAGGCGAGTCTGTCAGTCATCTCAGCCAAGCATATCAAGCGGAGATGAGCGAGATAAGGGAGTTCAACGACCTGCCGGAGGACGACAAGATAGTCACAGGAGACCTGCTTATCGTTCCCGGAGGAAAACCTTCTGTCCAACCATCATCAGCTCCTTCTCAAACGCCTCGAGCCTCTGTTGCTTCTGCCAGCACTAACCTTATATGCCCCATACCGGCTCCGTGCGGTGTCACTCAAGGGCTTCACTGGTATAATGCCATTGACTTTTCCAATGGGGCCTGCGGCCAGCCTGTGTTCGCTTCAGCAGGGGGAACCGTACAGAAGACGGGCTACGACAAGTATGCAGGCAACTACGTACGAATTCTTCACCCCAATGGTGTGGTTACTTTTTACGGCCATTTTTCCAAGTACATAGTAAGCCCCGGACAGAGAGTTTATCAAGGCCAGATTATCGGTTATGTGGGCAACACGGGATATACCATTGGTCCGTCCGGATGCCATGTCCATTTTGAAGTTCGTGGAGCCAGAAACCCTTTTTCTTACTGATACGATTAGAGCCGCATAACGGATAAACGATTATAATTAAATTACGAGCGTTTTTCCTTCTAAACCCTGTTAAACCCTTAATCGTTCAGGCGGTGTCTGACACGATACATGACTGCTTCTGAAAGGTGGTCGTTTTTTATTTCCGGTGAGTTGTCCAGATCAGCGATTGTGCGGGCTATTTTTAGAACACGGTGATAGCCCCGGGCAGTTAGTCTTCCGCTGTTGACGTATCTGCGCAGCAGCTGTCTGGAAGCGGCCGGTATGGAACAATATTTCTTAATTTGAGGCAGGGTCATTTGACTGTTGGTGGAGAGGGAAGCATTCTTGAATCTTTGATTTTGGATTCGGCGCGCCTTTTCCACTCTTTCTCTTACTTTTTCACTTTGACCTAAATTTTCTTTTTGGACCAGCTCCTTGTAGTCAAGAGCCGGCACCTCGATAAAAATGTCAATCCGGTCTATAAGAGGACCGTGCAGTTTTCTTCTGTAACTCTTGAGCTGCTGGGTAGTGCAGGTGCATCTTCTCTTAGGGTCTTTGTAGTGGCCGCAGGGACAAGGATTAGCAGCACAGACAAGGGTAAACTGGGCCGGGAAAACAGAGCGATACCTGGCCCGGAGTATAGTGATTTTGTTTTGCTCCAAGGGCTGCCGTAGAGACTCAAGCACATCTCTGTGAAACTCCGGGAATTCGTCCAAGAAAAGGACTCCGTACTGGGACAGAGTGATCTCTCCGGGCCGGGGCGGAGTTCCGCCTCCTATGAGAGAGGTCTCTGAGGAGCTGTGGTGCGGAGAGCGGAAAGGGGGAAAAGTGACAAGCAGGTCTTTCTGAGGAAGGACTCCGGCGATGCTGTGTATCTTGGTTACTTCCAGGGCTTTTTCAAAATCAAGAGGAGGCAGTATGGAGCATATTGATTTGGCAAGCAGGGTTTTGCCCGTTCCGGGCGGACCGACCATTATGATGTGATGGTTTCCGGCTGCGGTTATCTCCAGAGCTCTTTTGGCCAGCTTTTGTCCTTTTATCCATCCGATGTCCAGAACCTTTTTTGTTTTATCAAGCAGTTTGCCGCTATTTATGGAAGCAGGAGCTATCTGCTGTTTTCCTTTTAGATAGTTTATTGTTTCCAGTAAATTTTTAACCCCTATAACCCTGATGCCCTGAGCCAGAGAGGCTTCTTCTGCGTTTTGACGAGGGAGTATGATTTCTTCAAAGCCCTTATCTCGTGCCTCAAGCGCGAAAGAGAGCGACCCTTTAACCGGCCTTAATCTGCCGTCTAAGGCGAGCTCTCCTATAAATATTTTTCTCTCCAGTCGAAGAGGCAGCTGCTTGGTGGCGGAGAGATAGCTTAGGGCAATGGGCAGGTCATAGAAAG
The DNA here is from genome assembly GCA_964501525.1 of uncultured Candidatus Saccharibacteria bacterium. Taxonomy (GTDB): domain Bacteria; phylum Patescibacteriota; class Minisyncoccia; order Minisyncoccales; family CAYTKG01; genus CAYLVJ01. The sequence continues at coordinate 5,133 of CAZCSI010000003.1, forward strand.
AACCTTGTTTGCGCAGGTCTGCAGGGGCCAGGTTGACTAAAACTTTCTCCGGTTTGGAGTGAGGGGAAACAAAACCAGCGCTTTTAAGCGCTGATCCGATTCTTTTCCTTGCTTCCCGAACTTCTTGAGCCGGCAGCCCCACCAGAGTGAAGGAGCGCAGTCCGGTTGTGACATCCGTCTCCACCTCAATGACCTTCGCCTCCAGGCCCAGGGTTGTAGCCGAATATGTCTTGGAAGGCATAACACCCGATTAGTTTTTACACAGCTTACAGTATTTTGCTTCGGGGACCGCTTTTAACCTTTCTTGTTCTATCTCTTTGCCGCAGCGTTCACAAACTCCGTATTCACCCTTTTTAATTTTTTTCAGCGCCTCCTCTACTTTTTTTAGCTTCAGCTCCAAAGTTTGTTCTAAAAAACGCCGCACCTCATACTCTTCCCTCTTTTTAGCGCTGTCTTCAAGCAGGTCTTCGCTTACTTCGATGTTCATCTCCGGAAATTGAGCTTCCCAGTCCGTTTCCGACCCAGGCTTCTTTTTCGCGATGCGGCTCAGCGCCCGTTCCAGCCGCTTCTTGTTTTTTTCCAACTCTTTTTTTAATTTTTCTTTCATATTTCCTCTTGCTGCTCAAAAAACATATTTTGTTCTTCAGGAACCGCATCCTGCTCCTGAAGAAACATGTATTGGTCTTCAAGCAGGTCAATGGTTTTGACAATACTGCTTCCCGAGGTTGTCAGCACAAATCGGCCCTTATAAATCGTCCAGCATATTCCAAAATCATTGCCTGGGAAAGAGAGATAACGAAGATAAACTCCTCTGTGTTCTCCTATCTGGAAGATGTTTGTTCCGGCCTTGTCTTGCTTTCCTAAAATCAAGAGCAGTTCGTCGGTGTCGTTTTCTATTGTTTCCTCCCACTGTTTCATACCCAGGTAGGCGTTGTCTCCGTTGTCTACCTCTGCAACTATTCCAAGCCTAATCCCGGTCCCCGAGTTGTAGAGAAAGAAGGTAGCCGCATCCTCCAGTTCTTGTTCCAGCCGGTTCGGCGCTTCAATCCCGAAAGCGTTGAAAAACTCATTCAGGCCTATGTACCTGTTTTCTTCTGTTGTGTTTCTGAATAGAAGGCGGTGTATTTCTCGTTCCGGGATTTGCTGGCTCAACACGCTTTCCAGGCCTTCTCGTATCTCATCCTGACTGGAGATGTCTCTGGTTTTTGTTTCGTCTACAGGAATCAGGGCTTGTGGAGCAGCGACGAGGGGTTGTTCTTCGTCTGGTTGTTCTTCATCTGGTTGTTCGTCGTGACAAGCTTCTTCGTACCAGAAACAACCTTCTTGTTCACATCTTTCTTTTGAAGTGTATTCAATGCATCTTTCAGTTGCCGGGGGCTGGGATACCGGGGGTTTTGTGACGGAAGGAACGCCTGACCGAAAAAAGAACCAATATATGAAAAGGGAGGCCAAAACTATCGATGCCAAGGCAGCGACTCCGATTAAAACCCGAACCCAGTTCCTCTTTTTACTGCCGGCCCGGACCGGATATTTTTCCAGCTCGGATACGGGCTCCCTCACTTCGTCAGGAAGAGTTGTTTTCGGTTTGGGTTTGGATTTCCATCTTTCCTCCAGCGACTCTTTAAATTTTAATTCTTCTTTTTCTTTGTGCTCCCGCCGGGTTTTGCTCAATTCCCGCAATCTTCTTTTGGCTCTTTCTATTTCCCCGATTTGTTTTTCTTCAGGTGTCCGAAAAATTATTTCTTCTGCTCTTTTTTTCAGCTCTTTTGTTTCGTCCGATTCCCTGACAGCAGGCGATTTCTGTTCAAGCTTTTTTAATTTTTCCCGTTTTTCAGTAGCTTTGCGCTGCAGCCCCCTTTGTTGTTCCTTGCGTTTTTCTTGCTTTTTTTCCAGCTTCTGTTTTTCTGTTTCGTTCTCTATCCGGCTTTTCTCGCTTTCCATCTCCTGGATTCTTTTGTTGACTTTTCTTTCTTCTTCCTTCAGGGCCGCTAATTCTTCCTGAATCCTTATTTTTTCGTCTATTAGTTTTTCCTTTTTCTGCAGCTTCTTCTCTAACTCTTCAGCTTTCTTTTCTTCAATCTCCTGCTCGGGCTCAGGTACTTCTTCTTCAGTTTCTTCTTCAATCTCCTGCTCGGGCTCAAGTACTTCTTCTTCAGTTTCTTCTTTAATTGTTTCTTCCGGTTCCGGAGCCTCTTGTTCAAGAATCTTTTCCAGGTCAACAACCCGCTTCAGTTCCGTGCCCTCTCCCATGGGAGCCGTTAAGCTTTCTGGTTCTTGTTTTTCGATATCAGGACTTGGTGGTGCTGGAGGCGCTTCGGGTTTTTCCTTCTCCTCCTCCTTCTCTTTCTCCTTCTTCTCTTCTGTTTTTTTCTGCAGCCCTATGATTCTCTTTCTTTCTTCTTCTGCCTGAGAAAGCCGAATACGCGCCAAGTCTCTTTTCATGGTTTTTAGTTCGTATTCTTTTGCAGGGGGAACCTTACTCTCTTCTTTATCTCTTTCCTCTAAATTGTTTTTTGGAGTGTCCATCTTGTTTCTCCTTTTGGGCTTTTTGAAGCGCAAGGTCAACTTTGCCTGTTTTGTCAACCCTGAGCACCTTGACCTTAACCGCATCTCCTTGTTTTAGTTTTTCATTGTATTTAGATTTATGCAGCAGGCCGTCTTTGCCCGGGACAAGATCAACTATAACTCCGAAAGGAAGTGTTTTAGAAACCTCTCCAACAAAGGTATCTCCCGGTTCCAGTTCTTTAACTATCTGGTTAATATGGTTTACGGCTTTTTGAGCGTTGGCCAGTTTTGCAGCTGCAACATAAACCTCTCCGCTTTCTTCAATGTTTATTTCGCTTTCCGTTTCTTCGCTGATGTGCCGGATGGTTTTTCCGCCTGAACCTATTATTTTTCCAATCTGGTCTTTAGGCACCACGGTCTTGAGGACTTTGGGTGCCAGAGGGGAGAGGCTGGGTTTTGGTTCCGAGATCTCCGCTTCTATTGAATCCAGGATTTGAAAACGCGCTCTCTTGGCTTCTTGAAGCGCTTTTTCAAAAGTGTCAAGCTCAATACCCGTTATTTTGACATCCATCTGAATAACATTGACTCCTTCGCGTGTGCCGGCCACCTTTAAATCCATGGCTCCGTGAAAATCTTCAGGGCCCTGGATATCGACCAGAAGTTCTTGTCTATCTTTTTCCTTAACCATTCCGATAGCTATACCGGCCGCAGGGCTTTTAATGGGAACGCCTGCTTCCATAAGCGCTATTGAGGAGGAGCATATGGCGGCCATCGAGGTTGAACCGTTGGAGGCCAGGATTTCTGACACAATACGTATGGTGTAGGGGAAACTGTCGAAATCAGGGATAATTTTGCTTAATGTTTTTTCTCCCAGTGTACCGTGGCCTATCTCTCTTCTTCCCGGAGCCCGCAGAAATTTCACCTCTCCTACGGAATAGGGCGGAAAGTTATAGTGGTGCAGAAACCTTTTTTTAGTACTGACCTCCATACCTTCAATCAGCTTCTCCTCGTGGGGTCCGCCCAGAGTTATCACTGAAAGCGAGGTGGTGGTGCCTCGGGAGAACAATCCGGACCCGTGAGTGTGGGGGATGGGTCCTGCCTGGCACTTGATCTCTCTAACCTGATTGGGCTTTCTTCCGTCTACTCTTTCTCCCTGCATACCCTTTTTATGAATAAGGGCGCCTAATTTTTCCTCAAAAATATCACCAGCTTGTTTAACTTTCTGTTTCGCTTCCTGTTGGTCGTACAAGCCTTTTATATGCTCTAAGGTTTGTTTTTTGACTTCTTTTAAAGCATCTAATTTTTCCTGGTTGGGATTGGAATTTTGAAAAAGAGTCTTTTCCAATTTGTTTTGCAAAAACTTGTCAATCTGCTGAGCAAGGTTTTCATCTTTTTTGATATCAAGCTTGATTTTTTCCCGCCCTGCCTCTTTTTGTGCTTTTTCCAGAAGATCGCATATCTTTTGGAGGCGGGGGAGCGCTGTCTGGGCCGCTTTTAATATTTGTTCTTCATTGGCATCTTCTCCCTCCATCTCTATCATATTGATCACCGTTTTCTCCCGGCTGTTTTTCACTCCGCACAAAGTTATCTCCAGTCGGGCCTCTTCCCTTTGTTCATAAACAGGATTAATAACCACTTGTCCGTCTTTAAGTACGGCTCTTACTGCTCCTATCGGTCCGTTCCAGGGAATATTGGAGACCGAGAGGGCAAAAGAAGCGCCGAGGATGCCAAGTATATCCGGGTCGTTTTCACCGTCCCAAGCCAAACAGGTTGCTATAATCTGGACCTCTTTTTTCATGCCTTTTGGGAAAAGCGGCCTAACGGTTCTGTCAATAAGCCGGGCTATTAACACGGCGTTGTTCGAAGGTTTTCCTTCTCTTCTTAAATAACGCGACCCAAGAATCTCTCCTCGGGCGTAAAACCTTTCTTCATAATTGACCATGAGAGGAAAATATCCCAGGTCAGTGTCCTCTTCCTCCATAACCGCGGTGACCAACACCTGGGTTTTTCCGCAGGTAACCAGTACTTCTCCGTTCGCTTTTTTAGCCCAGTTTTTGATTTCAAAGCTTATTTCTTTGTCGCCGATATTTGTTTTAAATTTTTTCATTGTGTCAATAAATATTTTTCTTTTTCTTCAGATAGGTTTATAAAATCGTTCGCCTTTTTCTTTAACTCTCCGGAGCATGATTCTTCAAAAGCTACTATCTCCACCCGGACCGGAGTAGCGCTCTTTAGGTATTCAAGCAAAGGAACGAAATCCCCGTCGCCTGTTACCAATATAATGGCATCTACGTAGTTGCTGAACTTGATAGCATCCACGGCTATGCCCACGTCCCAGTCTCCTTTCTTCATTCCGCCCGGAAAAATCTGGAGCGGTTTTATTTTAGTTTCAATACCCATGTTGCGCAGAGCATGCAAAAAAGCCTCCTCTTCTCCGGTTTCCGTTTTAATGGTGTAGCCCACCGCTCGGATGAGCTTTCTTTCTCCTACGGCTGTCTGCAAAAGTTCTTTAAAATTGACCCGGGCATCATAAAGATTCTTGGCAGAGTGATACATGTTCTGCACGTCGATGAGCACCGATACTCTTTGTTCTTCGTGTTTCAGCATTTATTTTTTTAAACCTAATTTTTTAATAAGCTTTTTATACCTTTCTTCACTTTCCGTCTTGAGGTGCTTAAGGGTTTTTCTTCTTTTGGACACTATTTTTAAAAGCCCTCTTTTGGAGTGGAGGTCTTTCGGGTTTTCCTTAAGATGTTCCAGGAGGCGCTTTATCTTTTCAGAAAGCAGAGCCGCCTGAACCTCGTCAGAACCGGTGTCTTTGTCGTGAAGCCGGTATTGTTCGATTATTTTTGCTTTTTTATCTGGTTCGGTCATATGTTTTATTGAGGTCAGTTGTCTTTTCTTAAATTAATATATCAAGCTTTGTGCAGTTTTGCCAACCCGCCTCTTTTTTATTTTACATCTTTAGTTTTAAAAATCAAACCTGTTTGGAAAAGTAAACCTGGTCTCCGTCCCGCAGCTTGTGTTCCACTCCCACCGTCTGATTGGGAAACAGGGCAGAGGGTCCGCTTATTCTTGCCCCTTCCAGCTCCTGCGCCAATTGACCGGATATTTTTAGGGCCGCATCCCGGACGGTTTCACCCTTTCTTAAGATAAGGGGTTCGCTGTCCGGTTCTCCGTTCAGCTCTTCCTTGAGAAAGACTCTTATCAGCTGCAGCCGGTCGAATATCTCCTGTTTCAGTTCCCCCAACCCTGATTTCTGTTTTGGACTGATAAAAACAGCGCCGGGATGTTTTTCTTTTATCTTTTCCAGTTCTTTTTTTGAAACCAAATCCGTTTTGGAAAAAACGGAAAGAGAGTCCACATAAACCCTGTTTCCGGCCAAAACATCGATCAGCTGGTCCTGGGTCACCTTTTTTCCAAAGATCATCTTGGCGTTCATTAATCGAAACTCTTTAGTCAGCTCTCTTATTATTTCAAGACTCAGCCCCGGACTGCCTTGAACCTCAATACCTCCTTTTTGTCTTTTTTCTATCTCGATCGGAGGCGGGTCTTGGTCAATGCGCACTCCGGCTTTGGCCAGCTCCTGTTTCATAAGAGGCATGGTCTCGGTTTCAGAAACCGAAGCCATCATAAGCAGTAAATCCGCTATGCGCACCACGGACAGAATCTCTTTTCCTCCGCCTTTGCCTTGAGCGGCTCCCTGTATCAGCCCCGGCACGTCAAAGATCTGAATGTTGGCTCCTTTGTAAAGCAGGGTGCCGGGTATCACTTCCAGTGTGGTAAAAGGATAATGCCCCACCTTGGAGTGGGCGCCGGTCAGCTTGTTGAGCAGGGTTGATTTGCCGACCGAGGGCATGCCGACAAGAACCACTGTGGCGTCCCCCTGTTTTTTAATGGCAAAACCGCCCCCTCCACCGCCTCCCGTACCGCCTTTTTTGACAAGCTGATTTCTCAGGTTGGCCAACTTGGCTTTCAGCCGGCCGATGTGCCGTTCCGTGCCTTTGTGATAAGGCGTCTCTCTTATCTCTTTCTCGATCTCTTCGATCTGTTTTTGTATCTTATCTTCGTTCATACCTTAAACTGTGCAATACCAGGTATTGCACAGTTTGTTATAAGTGTTGTTTTAAGCAAACCGGTCAAGGTGTGCGCCCGGCGCGATTCGAACACGCAACCAAAGGCTTAAGAGGCCTCTGCTCTGCCATTGAGCTACGGGCGCTTTTTGACTTCAATTTCAATTTTTCTATAAGAGAAGCCTGCAAAGTCAGGGTTGTTTAGTCAGACGAAGGCGTTTGCACAGGACAATCTATCTGAAACCATCTATCAGAACCAGTAGCTGATAATCCAGTCCAGTCCGCGACACCAATGGCTAGGAAAAAAGTGTTGACAATAATCCAAGCCGTAAGGCAGATAGCCAGCCCCCAGGCTACTGAGGTGAAGATGGCCCTGGCTTGACTAAGGAGTTTGGGCGAACCTCCGCCAACCAGCATTAAGATGCCGCCGATCAATATCATTACTAATCCGATAAGCCAAACCAGCCCGCCCGGCGGCATAATCAAATAATTGATAATGGCCGAGAGCATTATGAAAAAATGACACAGCTGACAGGGCATATAGGTCCGATCTGTAAATCCTCTTTCGTCACACTCCGGAGAAGGATCAACACCTTCTATCAACACACACTTGCCACAAGGCACTAACCCTTCGTAAGTGACGGTGTTACCGTCCTCTGTTTGATATGTACCGGTCTGAGCAGCCGCCACTAAAGGCAGGAGTATAAGGGCAGAAAGGAGTAAAAAAAATATTTTCTTATTCTTCATATATAAACGTATAAATATGAGATAGTAATGGCTTTACATTATAATTCCTGATAATTCCTGCTTTTGCCCTTGGGAGGATTCGAACCTCCAATGATGGTTCCGAAGACCATTGTGATATCCGTTTCACCACAAGGGCTCCCTTACATTATTATATATACTATTCTAAAAAGCTGTGAATTTCAATTGAAAATGGGCTCTGGGTGCGTTAAGATAAGACAATGAGAATTCCCAAAGAAATTAAAAACATAGCCGAGGTGTTGGAGCGGGCCGGATTCGAAGCCTTTATAGTAGGAGGCTGTGTGCGTGATTCCCTGCGCGGAGTAAAGCCCAACGACTGGGATATCGCCACCAATGCCAAACCAAAACAGACAGCCGGTCTTTTTGACCGGGTTTTCGAAGTGGAAAAATTCGGGCTGGTTACGGTTTTAACCGAATCCCAAGACCCTACTTTAAAGGAGGTGGAGATTATGCCTTACCGTACGGAATCAAAGTACACGGACAAACGTCATCCGGACAAGATCGAATGGGCCGAGACCATAGAAAAGGATTTAAGCCGGCGTGATTTTACGGTTAATGCCATGGCGGCCCGGATTTATTTGGAAAAACCGAAGGTGGAGGTCATAGACCCTTTCGGCGGACAGAAGGACCTGGAAAAAAAGATTATAAAAACGGTGGGTGAACCGGAGCAAAGATTCGGCGAGGACGGGCTGCGTCTTATGAGAGCGGTTCGTTTTGCGGTTGCCTTGGGCTCGGGATGGAAGATTGAGCAGCAAACAAAGCAGGGCATTAAGAACAACGCCTCTCTACTGAAGATTATTTCCAAGGAAAGAATAAGAGATGAGTTTTTAAAAATAATCATGTGCCCCCGGGCCAAGGACGGAGTCAATCTTTTAAAAGACACCGGCCTTCTCCGCTACATTATTCCGGAGCTTTTGGAAAACGTGGGGGTGGAGCAGAATAAACACCATATATACAGCTGTTACGAACATGCGGTCCGCTCCCTGGATTACGCGGCCCAAAAAGGGTACAGCCGCAATGTCCGCTTGGCCGCGCTTCTTCACGATATTGCCAAGCCCGAAGTCAAAGAGGGCCAGGGTCAGGACGCCACCTTTTACAACCATGAGGTGGTGGGAGCGAGAACGACGAGAAAGATTTTGAAAAGATTAAGGTTTTCCAACGAGGATATAAAAAAGATAGTTAAGCTGGTGCGTTACCATCTTTTTTACTATGATGTGGACGAGGTGACCGACTCTTCTGTCAGGCGTCTGGTGAGGAATGTGGGCAGGGAGAATATGGAAGAGCTGCTTCAAGTCCGTTATGCGGACCGGATCGGTTCCGGATGCCCTAAAGCCCGTCCTTATAAGCTGAGGCATCTGCAGTATGTGGTGGAAAAAATATCCAAAGACCCGATCTCCGTAGAGATGCTTGAAGCAGGAGGAGGCGAGGTGATGAAGATTTTGGATGTCGAACCCGGCCCCCGAGTAGGGCAGGTTTTGGATATACTTCTAGCCGAGGTGTTGGACGACCCCGATAAAAACAGCAGAGAGTTTTTAAAAAAGAGGATAAAGGAGATAGGGGAGATGTCTGAAAAAGAGATAGAGAGAGCGGCCCGCAAGGCACGGAAGAGCATAAATGATGTTAGAATGAAAAAAGACGAGATGCTCAAAGAAAAGTATTGGGTTCAGTAACTTATTGGATAAAAACTTGTATAAACATTAAGATAGATATAAGGATTTACAGTGAATTATAAAGCTTTATTATGGCCAACAAAAAACTTGTTCAATATATTAAAAACCAGCTGGAGGCGGGAATAGAGAGAAGAAAGATCGAAGAGGTGCTGCTGAAAAAGGGCTGGGCCGAGCAGGAGGTGAAGAAAGCTTTCCAGGAGGCATCGACTCCGGGTGCGGAGTTGAGCACGGCAGAAGAAGCGGTTGGACAGAGAGATTATCTGCCCGGCCCTCTTTCGCTTCTGAAAAAAAGCTTTGAGGCTTATCAGAAAAAACTTTTTGTTTATCTGGGTATCGTCTTTTTATCCGCAGGAGCTACAGCCCTCTTGTGGTTTGCCTTTTCTCTTGTTTTTTCTTTTCAAGGAAGCATTGTAAGTTCTTCCGGACTCGATATTTCCGGTTTTTTAACCCCTCGGGTACTGATACCTTTTTTCTTAGTGGTTCTTGGAAACGGACTCATTCAGGTCTGGACCTTGACCTCTCTATTTTGCGCTGTCAGGGACCGGAAAAAATCAAAAGGGGTGATAGCCGCCTTTCAAGAAGGTTGGCTAAAGATTCTCCCTTATATCTGGGTGAGTTTTCTGATGGGGCTTCTTATTATGACCGGCTCTTTATTTTTCTTCGTTCCCGCAATAATCTTCTCCGTCTGGTTCAGTTTTTCCGCTTTTATCGTGGTAACGGAAGATATCAGGGGCTTGAATGCGCTTCTGAAAAGCAAAAGATATGTGGCCGGACGATGGTGGTCAGTGTTTGGACGTGAGATCGCAGGCTCTTTCATCGTCGCTTTTATGGCAACGGTTTTGAGCTTGGTGCTTTCTTTTACCTTCGGTCTCTTGATAGGGGAAAGAGGAAGAGACATTGCTTCTATTGGGACAATGTTGTTTGTTCCTCTCGGAGCCATTTATTCTTTTCTCCTTTATGAGGAGTTGAAGAGGATCAAGGGAGAGTTCTCTTTTGCTCCTAAGAAAAAAGAAAAGATTATTTTCTTATCAATCGGCTTGCTGGGTGCAGCTATTATGCTGGCCGTTATTGTCGGAGCTGTCATTTTGCTGCCTTCAAACCTGCTCTCTCTTCAGGAAACAAGGGAGCAGGCTCAAGACGCCCGAATTATTGTTAATATGTCTCAGCTTCGAACTACAGCCGCTCTTGTTTATGATGGCGATTATGATGAGCTTAATCTTGACCATGAGATGGTGGCTTCTTGTGCGCGCGATATTGCAGAACAGGGCGGAGATCTTGTCATCAAGACGGGAGACTCTGCGTACTGCGCCTATACCGGACTTGTCAGCGGCGGTTATTATTGTATCAGCAGCTCCGGGAGTGGCCGGAAGACAGAGAAGACGCCTGGCGCCACCTGCAATGACCATTCTTTTAAATGCCCCGAAGAAGAGATGACAGGCTTTGATTCAGAGTCGATGCTGCACTAACGACTTGAATCGGACCCGATCGGAGATGGGGTGACGACTGAACCCGGGGTGTAGCTCAAACTGGCTAGAGCGCTGGCATCGGGAGCCAGAGGTTACCGGTTCGAATCCGGTCACCCCGACTATCCCAAAGTTCAGAAACCCTGAATAGCTGTATTATTGGATGGAGTTCAAGTGTCTTCGAGCAACGATTTTGTATTCTGACAGAAATAAAAGGCGTCCAGCGGATCGTTTCTGTGCCGGTAGAGAAGAAAAATTCTATTACAAGAGATTTGTTAACTCGTTTGCTGTATCTGCAGCTCGGATTATCTCTCTTTTGACACCGTTCAAAAAAAATAAAGATGTCAGGTTCTAAAATGAAGAGCCTGACTAAATAACTGTGTTGAGTAAAAACGCAATTCTTAGAAAAGAGAGGGCTATATTAGAAGCTTTTTTTAATAAAAAATTTCCTAATATACCTAGTTTTCCAGACTGGATTGCCGATGACCTTCTTCGGTTTTGGAACGAAAACATATTTCATGTTCATTATCTTCCTGAAATTGCACTGGCTGAAGATTTTGATTCACCATTGTGGCAGGATAGACCGAGTAAAGTTTTTTATAAAAAAATTCGTGAGGGAAAACTCAAGGAAGAAGCCAGAATGTTAACTGGAAAATGGGTCTTGGTGGACGGCAGGGACAAACCAGAGAAGAAGGTTCCTTGGATACGAATTAATGATGTTCGGCTTTTTCAAAAAATGGGTTTCAACCCCAAGAACCATTTAAAAAAATGGAACAAACAATTACATCAAAGAGAATATTTGTTTAAAATTTTAGAAAAAAAAAGATTCGGTTCAAGATTTTGCTTGACCATTCACGAAATAAACGATTTGAAGCCGTTCATCTTGAATTTTCTGAAAATCGAGCAATCAAAAGTTATTCGGTTGCCTTTTTTTGCCGAGTATAACTATTTAGGGAACGCCATTTATAAACAATGGCGTACTACAGAAACCTGGGAATGGTTTGAGGATAAGTTTGACGATGGTCAATATTTGGCAGGCGGTAGTCATAGTGTTGGCTGTATAGGCTGGGATCCTCCAGGATTTTGGAGCACTATTTTAACTTTTAGGCCGGTTATAGAGTTGTAGTTTTATGAATAAAGAAATAAACCAGACATGTCAAAAAATAAATCACCAAGATATATTGAACAAAGAATTTTATCCGGTTTGGTTTTTTACCAACGAAAGAGCCAATAGTTTTCTTGGAAAATTAGAGGGGGACAGAGAGATTAAAAAAGTTTTTGCCATTGGAGGAAGTGGTGATTTCGCCTTTTCGCTCTTATCCAGCAAAAATTTAAGGGTAGATGAGATAAATGTCTGTGATATAAGGCAGATGGCAGGTGTTTCAATTGATTTCAAAATAGCCCTCTTCAAGAAGTTATCATACGAAGAAATTTTAGATTTATTTTTAAAGCGAAAAGTTTTTGATAAAACTGCAATTTACTCAAAAATCAAGGAAACGATAGCTCCATCGAGTAAAATTTTTTTTGATTTCATTATAGAAAACCATAAAGAAGACGACTTTTTAAAGTGTTTAAAAAAGTCAGGCCTATGGTACAAAGATAGTTTTTGGCAAATTAAAAATAAAACAAAATATCTTCTGTATCTAACTTCAGAAGAAAGATATCAATCTCTGCAGGATGACTTGGATAAAATAACAATTTACTGCGGAGAGTTCAACGAAAACTTAAAATTATTCCAAGACGATTACTACGACCTGATCTATGCGTCAAATATTTTAGATAGTAGAAAATATTGTCGAGACCCTCATTCGTATTTACAAACTATTAAAAATAAGCTCAGCGAAAACGGGTTATTGTTCGTTGTTGTTCAAAACAATCCCGGGAGGATGATAAAATTGATGGAAGAGAAGGGGTTTTCTCTTTATCAAAGAGAAATACATAAATTCAACATCATCGCTTCGCTTCTTGGACATTATTGTTATTCATTTTTACTGTTCACAAAAATAAGGTAAGATAAGGGCGGTGCGCCGGTTTCACTTTTTCTGTCCGCCTTGCTCGAACGATTAGATTTTTAACCCACGGAGTGCAGTAAACATTCAGGATTTTCTTCAAAAGAGTTGAGTTTTGCTTAGTAATCGTGACATAAAGGGCCGTTAGCTCAGTGGCAGAGCGCAGCACTCGCATTGCTGAGGTCGGGAGTTCAAATCTCCCACGGTCCACAAACGCCTTTTTGGGAGTAAAAATCAAAAACAAAGAAACATATATGAACAGGAAAAAGCTGGGGCGGTGGGGAGAGGCAAAGGCATCCGCTTATCTGCAGAAAAAAGGTTATGAGATTTTAGGCAGGAATTTCAAACGGGAGAGGTCCCGTTTTTTAAAATCAGAAATAGACATTGTAGCCCGGAAAAAAGAAACCCTTTGCTTTGTTGAGGTAAAAACATTGTCCAGCCGCACTTTTATTACGCCGGAGGAGCATGTTACCAAAGATAAGATTCGTAAAATTATCAATACCGCTGAATCGTATTTGGTTGAAAACGGCATCGCTCTGGATTCACCCTGGCAGATTGATATCGTTTCTGTTTTAAAAACTGCAAAAGACAGGATTGCAAAGGACAGAATTGAGATAAAACACTTTGAAAATGTTGCCTCTTATGCTTACAGATGTGAAGAGCGGAAATAGTTTGTCGGAAAACTATTAGCAGCCTGTAATTAAAGATTGACAAGGGGGCGGGGTTGAGATATGATAAGGAAAAGGTCCGGCAAAAGCGGACCATATTTTTTAAAAGATTAACTCTCGTTAAAATGCGGAGGCCGCGAGGGCTCTGTTGTTCGCGGGTCAAGGCGAAGCGAGAAATAAAGAATGGACCTAAAACAATTTAAATTAAGCATTACCCAGCTCGCCGAAGAAAGAGAAGTTCCCCGTGAAAGAGTAGTGGATATCATAGAGCAGGCGGTGGCCGCCGCTTATAAAAAAGAATACGGCCAGTCCGGCCAGAAGATTGAAGCCGAGATGGACCCGGTTACGGGCGATTTTAAGTTTTGGCAGGTAAAGGAGGTGGTTGAGGAGGATATGATTTTGACGGAAGAGGAGATCGAAAAATTAAAACAAGGGGAGGAGCTGGAAGAGAAAAAAATTCATTTCAGTCCGGAAAGACATATTCTTGTCGATGAGGCCCGCAAAGACAACCCGGAAGCAGAAGCCGGAGATGAGATTAAGATTCCCTTGGAGCCCCGCACCACGTACGGCCGTATAGCGGCTCAAACCGCTAAACAGGTTATACTGCAGCGCCTGAAAGAAACGGAAAGAGACCTTCTTTACGAGGAGTTCAAGGGAAAAGAAGGGGATGTTATCTCCGGAACCGTACAGCGGGTAGGCGGAGACCGTGTTTATTTTGACCTGGGAAAATTATTGGGGGTGATGACCTCTGAGGAGCAGATCCCGAGAGAACATTATGAAATAGGTCAACGTTTCAAACTTTTTATTCTTAATGTGGAAGAAGGCACCAAAGGTCCTGTTATCTATCTCTCCCGCGCCTTTCCCAAGCTGGTGACCAAGCTTTTTGAGATAGAGGTGCCTGAGATATCGGCCGGGGAGGTGGAGATTAAGTCAATTGCCCGCGAGCCCGGTTCAAGAACAAAAATAGCAGTGATTTCCCATGACGAGGAGGTTGACCCTATCGGAGCTGCCATAGGACAGAGAGGAAGCCGGGTTTCAGCTGTTATCAACGAGCTGGGCGGAGAAAAGATTGATATTATCAAGTATTCCGAGGAGGTGGAAGAATATGTTAAAAATGCGCTTTCACCGGCTAAGGTGCTTCAAGTGCAGCTGGAAGACCAAAACAGGGCCGTATGCGTTGTCCCGGACGACCAACTTTCTTTGGCTATTGGCAAGGAAGGGCAGAATGTAAGGTTGGCGGCCAAACTTACCGGCTGGAAAATCGATATCCAGTCCATAGAAGAATGGGAACAGGAAAAAGAGCAGGAAAAAGAATTAAAGCAGGAGCAGGGGGCAGAAGAGGAGGTAGAAGATATGGAAGAAGAAGAGGAAGAAAAAGAAGAGGAAGAAAAAGAAGAAGAAGAGGAGGGGGAAGAAGAGGAAGAGGAACAGGAAGAGAAAGAAGATTAAGAATTAAGAGTTAAAAAATAAGATGGAAAAAGAAGTTAAACACGGCAAAGAGTCCAAGATAGAATTGACAGTGGAGCTTTCCGTTGAAGAGTTTAAAGAAATAGAAAAAGAAGTTTTGGAAAGACTAGCCCGGGAGGCGGAGCTGCCCGGATTCCGTAAAGGTAAGACTCCGGCAGAGGTGGTAAGAAAAAAAATCGGTGAGCAAAAAATTCTTACAGAAACCGCCCAGGAGGCGATTGAAGACAGTTTTAAAAAAATAATTTCTGAAGAAAATCTGGAACCCATAAGTCAGCCTCGGGTTAATATTACGAAGCTTGCTCCGGGAAATCCTTTTCAATACAAGGCCGAGTTTGTTGTTCTGCCCGAAGTGAAGCTGCCGGATTACAAAAAACTCGCCTCGGGGGTAAAAAAAGAAGAAGTTTCCGTAGAAGAAGAAGAGATACAGGAAACCTTGGATTGGCTTCAGAAAGCGAGGCCCAACCTTAAACAGGTGCTGCGGCCGGCTAAAAAGGGGGACTGGGTCGAGATATCTTTTTTCTCGCCTCAGTTGGAAAAAGGCAGAAAGTTTGAGGACGCCTTTATTTTAGGAAAAGGTAAGTTGATACCGGGTTTCAGCGACCAGTTGTTGGGTATGTCTCCCGGAGAGACAAAAGATTTTTCTCTTGTCTTGCCTGATAATTTTAAGGCAAGAGAGGTGGCAGGAAAAGAGGTTGAGTTTAAGGCAACCATGAAAAGCGTCAAGGAGCCGGAGCCGAGGGAAATTAACGATGATTTCGCCCGGGACGTGGGAGAGTTTGACTCCTTGGAAGAGCTTAAGAAAAATATTCGAGAAGGCCTGCTTCAGGAAAAGAAACAAGGCGGAAGACAAAGAAGAAGGTCTGAGATACTGGATAAAATAGTCGAGAAGACGGATGTGAGCGTACCCGAGGTTTTGATAGAAAGGGAAAAGGAAAACCAACTGGCTCAATTGAAAAAACGTGTTTCGGAACAACTGGGCGTTTCGTTCGAAGAGTATCTGGAAAAGATTAACAAGACGGAGGATGAGCTGGAAAAAGCTTTGACTAAAGAAGCGGAGGGCAGAGTTCTGAGATTTTTAATTTTAAGAGAGATATCGAGCCGGGAAAAAGTTGAGGTCAGCGATGAGGAGCTGGAGCAGGAGGTGAATAGTTTTTTAAAGCAGCTTTCTGATATCGACCAGGCAAAAAAAGAAGTTGACCTTGACCGATTAAAAAGTTATACTAGGGACAAGATAGAACAGAACAAGGTTTTGGAAATTTTAGAGGAACTCTAATATGACGCTTATCCCGACTGTAGTTAAAAAAACACGAACAGGCATGAGGGCCTACGATATTTATTCCCGTCTTCTTGAGGATAGGATCGTGTTCGTGGGCGGGGCGATTGACAATAATCTGGCCAACTCGGTTATTGCCCAGATGTTGTTTCTTGCTTCCAACGACCCTAAAAAAGATATCAAACTTTATATCAACAGCCCCGGAGGAGCGGTAACATCCGCCCTGGCTATTTATGACACTATGCAGTATATAGAAGCTCCCATCTCCACGGTTTGTGTGGGTATGGCTTTTTCCGCCGGCGCCGTGCTGCTGGCAGCTGGAGACAAGGGAAAAAGATTCGCTTTGCCCAACTCGGAGATGCTCCTTCACCAGGTGGCTGTCAGCGGGGGGGTGACCGGCCCTGCGGTGGAGATAGAGATAGCGGCCAAACACATCTTGGAGCTGAAAAACCGTATCAACAAGATACTGCATCAGCATACGGGCCAGGCATTGAAAAAGATAGAGCAGGACACTGATAGGGATTTTTATCTTACATCTCAAGAAGCCAAAAAGTACGGCCTCATTGACGAGGTGATAAAAAGCAAAAAGGCATAATTTGCCCTGTCAAAAATATTTAAAACTTAATATTCTCAACCTTATTAAAAGCGAAGAAAATCAAGTTCGACTTGAAACCTCTTCGCTTTTGTTTTTACCATACTCAACCTTATTACAAACAAAATGAATAGAGCATATTTTTCTTCAAGAACAATAAAAAGCACAGCCCTGGTCTTATCTGTGGCTACTGCCACCCTTTTACTTGTTATGGGGGTTCAAGCTCAATGGAGTGAACCGGACTGCGACCCGCCCGGATGCAACGTAGATGCTCCTATCAATGTAGGAGGAGACACGCAAACTAAACAAGGAGGACTGAACCTTGGAGGGGACTTAAACCTCCAGGACAACGCTTTAATTATTAGCTCGGGGGATGGAAAAATCTATCGCTCAGGCGGGCAGCTGACAATTGAGGCGGATGACAACTGGCATTGGCGCAGTTCTTGGGACAATCACAATGAAATGACTTTGCATTACAAAGATGGCCTATCGGTGAGAAGCTTAGCTCAAGCTGAAGATTTTTGCACCCATGCAGGCGTTTGTTTAGAGGATGTCTCTTCTTCAAGAATCACCGGCTCCGGTTCCGCAGGCCAGGTTACTTTCTGGACCGGGTCTTCATCTATCGGAGGCAATAACAATCTTTATTGGAACAACTCATCCGCCAGATTGGGAATAGGAACCACGAGCCCCAGTTATAGGTTGCAGGTCGCCGGCTCTACAAGAATAGATTCATATTTAGGGGTTGGGGTTAATCCTTCATCCACTTACAGAATCTACGCCAGCGGTGCATCTTACGGAATCCGCGCCGATGGGTCTACCATGGGAGGATACTTTAGAGACTCAGGCGGCACTTCTTACACATACGTAGCTTATTTGGATTGGGGCCTCTATTCTGTTAGTGATAAAAATTATTTTTCAGGTGATGTGGGTATAGGGACCACCAATCCATCCCAAAAACTGGATGTAAGAGGAGATACCTATATTTCAGGGAGGTTGGGAACCTTGGGAAGGAGTGTTGACTGCCCTAACGGCTGGGGCTGCGGAGTTCACACTTGGGATGTGTATGCCGATGCTTCTATGAGGACTCATATGTTGTGCTTGGGAGGAGGGCAGGGAACTTCAAATACCGGTGACTGCAGAACAAGCTGGCCGGACGGCAACGGTGCGAGTATCGGGGGGGATGTTATTTCGCATTCAATGCCTGCTCAGACCGGCTGGTCGCCGCCGGCAGGCCTCTGGGTATGCGGAGGTGACCAGATCCTTTATCAAATCTATACAGGCAGTAGATGGCAGGGAGCTTCGACAGGCCTCATTGTGTCGGACGGCACAACTGATAGAGTGAGGTTATGGAATTATAATGATCAAGACAACAGAACCGTATATTGCAGGTCAGTAACACTTTAATTTGAAATTTCTTCGCTTTTATTTTTATCACACCTAATCATTACAAACAAAATGAATAAAGCATATTTTTCTTCAAGAACAATAAAAAGAACAGCCCTGGTTTTGTCTGTGGCTACTGCCACCCTTTTACTTGTTATGGGGGTTCAAGCTCAATGGAGTGAACCGGACTGCGACCCGCCCGGATGCAACGTAGATGCTCCTATCAATGTAGGAGGAGACACGCAGATTAAAGAAGGAGCGTTAGGTTCTACAAGCAGCATGACATCTCCTGTATTCTATGATGACGACAACGATACTTTTCTCGGAGATTTTGCTTCCTATTCCCGTCTCAATCAGGCCCGGTTGAACTACCTCTCTCTCGGCACAGGCATCAATACCAACTACAGAATCTACGCCACCGGTAGGCCTTATGGGATCCGCGCCCAAGGGTCCACCATGGGAGGCTATTTCCGCGATACCGGCGGCACCAGTTATACCTATGTGGCTTACGCAGGTTATGGGGTACGGGGGTACGGTGATACCATGGGAGGAAGGTTTGAAGACAGCAATTCATCGGCAAGAGTTTATCTTGCTTATGGAGGGTACGATGTTTTGGCTAATGGCACAGGCAGAATTGACGCTACCAGCCAGATGAGGGCTCCTATCTATCGTGATAGAGATGATCCCAACTTTTATGTTGACCCGAATAGCACCTCAAGACTCAACTGTATTGACCTTGGAGGAGAAACAAGGTGCGACTGGCCGGATTTGTCAGGAACGATCACCGGCTCCGGTTCCGCAGGCCAGGTTACTTTCTGGACCGGGTCTTCGTCTGTCGGAGGCAGCAACAGTCTTTATTGGGACAACTCGAACAACAGATTGGGTATAGGAACTACGAGCCCCAGTTATAGGTTGCAGGTTGCCGGCTCTACGAGAATAAATTCATATTTAGGGGTTGGGGTTAATCCTTCATCCACCTACAGAATCTATGCCAGCGGCGCATCTTACGGGATCCGCGCTGATGGGTCCACTGCGGGAGGTTATTTTAGAGACTCAGGCGGCACCAGTTATACCTATGTGGCCTATGGACGTTATGGGGTACAGGGATACGGTGCCACTGCGGGAGGTTACTTTTATGACACTGACGGAACATCCAGGGTTTATCTTGCCCGTGGAGGGTACGACGTTTTGGCTGACGGCTCAGGTAGGATTGACGCCACCAGCCAGATGAGGGCTCCTATCTATTATGATAGAAATGACCCTAATTTTTATGTTAACCCGAATGGAACCTCCAAGTTAGAAAGTTTGTTAGTGGAAGATGGAGATGGTCCTAGTGTCCCAGTTTTTCGAGGGAGTGGTGACGATTGGCAGTATTCAGGTTATATTTTGGCTAGAAACAAGGATAGTCAAAAATGGGGCATTACTTACAGGGTCGATATGACAGACGACTTGCTGTGGTGGTACTACAACGGCTCTGGTTATTCGAACAATATGCGCCTTACAAATTCGAACGGAGATTTGTATATAAAAGGAAGTTACCACTGTAACGGAGTTGACTTGGCGGAAAAAACTCTCAGCGAAGAACCCCTTGAAGCTGCGGAGGTTGCATCTTTGAGTTCAGAAAACGAAGGACAGCTGAGAAAAAGCAAAACCGCTTATGAAACAGAGGTGGCAGGAGTTGTTTCCACTGACCCGGGTATGGTTTTAGGAGTTGATATTGATGAAAACGGAGATGAGGTTGATACGGTCGAGATAGACGGGGTTGACCTGGCTTTGGCAGGGCGGGTTCCGGTAAAGACAACCACTGAAAACGGAGCCATAAAGGTGGGAGACCTGTTGGTTTCCTCCTCCAAGCCCGGCTACGCTATGCGGGGTGATCCGGATGTTGTAAAGAACAAGCCGGGAGTTGTAATCGGTAAAGCAATGCAAAGCTTGGAAGACGGGGAAGCCGAGATGTTAGTTTTAATTCTGATGAGATGATTATAGAAAGAAAAAAGACAATATTGTCTTTAACTTTATTGATTATTCTTTTTTCGCTTATTAGTTTCGAAAAAGCTCTCGCCGATACTTGTTATACTTGTGACAGTGATGGTAATTGTGTTGCTCACGGTATTAATCCTGACGATTGTTTCCATGTCCCGGGAGGAGATGATTGTATAGACTCTGATGGCAATAAGTATGAATGCCATCACAAGTACTTAGGAGACAGCCAATATTGTGGAGGGACGTATTGCGGTCCATCGTGTGCGGAAACGAGCAGCGGATGTGACTGTTCAAGTTGTGTCGGCGGAAATGGCGGAGATACTCACATGGAATGTGATGCAAATTGTAATTGTGTTGAGGTCAGCGGTTCGGGAACTAGTGAGTGTAGTGTTTCCGAGCATTGCTATCCATGCGGCACCTGCATTCCCTGTAACTGCGGGATAAGCTTAGCTTCTTCAGAAGGCGGAGATACCTTTGCTTCAGCCGGCTGTGCTGACAATGGTTCCGCTTCGCTTGCAGCTGATGAACCCTCTGTTCTGGGGGAGACGGAAATAGCGGCAGCGGATTGGGAGGAGTCTTCAGAATCGGAAGAAGATGATATCGAGGTTCGGGCAGAGAGATTGTTGGACGGAGGGTTTTTGCTGTCTTCCATCGTAGAGTTCATATCGGGGCTGATAAGAAGGATTAAGCTGGCCATTACTTATTAAATTCTATAATCAACTAAGTTAAAAACTTATAATATGCCAGAAGAAAAAGAAATTTTAAAAGAATCAAGCTCTCCGATCCTTAATAAGAGATCTCGGGTTTTGATTTTCGGAGTCGGGATTATCCTGGGCTTGGCAGCGGGCTATGCAGCAGGAGTTTACTTAGGTGGAAACTCTTTTCAGCAAGGCTTGATCCAAGGCCGAAACGAGATGGAACAAGAGTACGAGGAGAAACTAGAACAGATTTTCCCCTCTTTTGAGGAACCCGATGAGATATATTCTGTGTACGGAGAAATAACATCAATAGAGGGAGAGGTTTTAACCGTTGAGCAGGTGATCCATTCTGCCAATCCTTTAAAAGACCCGGAGACGAAGATGTGGAGAGTGGAAGTAAATGAAGATACGGAGCTGGTGAGGTTGCTGGAAATATCTCCTGAGGAGATTGAAGCTGCCGACGGAGAACTGACAGATCCTTTCATAGAGGAGGAGATAAGCTTTTCAGAGCTGGAGCCGGGTGATATGGTTTATGCCCGGTCTGCAGAAAATATTAAAGATAAAGAGCAGTTTCAAGCTCAGAAAATTGAAGTTGAGTTCGAGCCCGTGATGGTTGAGCCAACCCCGGAGAGTCCTGAAATAATGCCTGAAGAATTGTTGGAAAATACGCCAGAAGATTTTTAACATTAATAAAAAATGGAAACCGGAACCAAAAATAAGATAATTTTTCTGCTGGTTGCCTCGCTTTTGCTGTTCACCCTTTTTATAAACACAGAAGAGGTAAGAGCACAGGAAAATTGTGAATTTTCAGGATGGAGCTGGTCCAGCAATACAGGCTGGATAAGTTTTAGTGGCTCAAATTACGGGGTTGTTATGGACCCTTACAGCGGAGTCCTCTCCGGTTATGCCTGGTCTTCGAATTTGGGCTGGTTGAGTTTTGATGATTACGCCGGTTGTCCCGTATCTCCCTGTGAGCCTCGATTGACAGGGAATTTTCCTTATTGCGACAACGGCTCGGATTGCAATTTCTATTTTGAAGGTTTTTCTCGGTTTTTGGCTGGAGACCCTCCTGCCGGAGGCTGGAGGGGGTGGGTAAGGCTGAGCGATTCATTGTACGGCCTGCGTACGGCGGGAACAAGCAATCATGTATGGGAGGTGAGTGACTGGGCCTGGGGCGGCGGCGATGGAGTTAAAAAGGGAGTTCATGGCTGGAGTTCTGCCAACTGTTTGGAGCAGGGTTCATGTGGTAACTCTGATTATAAGGTTATACTTTCTTGCGAGGGCATAAACTTCCCTCCGCAGATTACGAGCACAGCAGTTCTACAAGGTAGTTATTGTGAAGTTTATAGCCCCCCTGTATTTCTTACTTGGGAATATCTTGACCCTGACGGAGATGAGCAAGGCGCCCGCCACGTTAAGGTTTACAGCGGCGGGGCATTGGTAAATGAAAGCTGCTCGGGCGGATTTGATAACTGCCAGTCCAGTTCAACTACTTACGCGCCTCCTGGTTTAGATTGGGATACGAGCTATACTTGGGAGGTGAAGATCTGGGATGAGAGAGGGGCTGAGTCGGAGTGGGTTGACGGAGAACCGTTCACCACCGGCTCCGGCTCCATATTTCCTGATTTCACCTGGGAGCCTACTGAACCCGTGATGGGAGAGCAGATCCAGTTTTTTGACCAGAGTTTTGCAGTGGGTAATATTGAGGTGGCTTCTTGGTTCTGGCAGTTTGAAGCAGGGGTGCCTGCCACTTCGGAAGAGCAAAACCCGATTGTTCAGTTTGAGACCGCTTCAGAAGGAAACGAGGTGTCTTTAACAGTTAGTTGTCCGGAGGACGAGGTAGTGTGTACGGAAACCAAAGAGATCGAAATTTTGCTTGAGCTTCCGGAATGGATAGAGGTTCCTCCCGGCGGATAACCGGTTGAGTGGGCAAACTATCAATCAAGCACCCGCGTTGAAACGCGGGTGCTTTTAAATACAAACTTTTTGACTCGAGTTCGGGCTGGAAATAAAAATCCTGTCAGATGGTTCAACCGGGTTGAACAAAAGTTTTTTTGTGTTATTCTAAAGATGACGTAAAGAAGAATTATCACTAGAATTTAATTTTAACTGGTAAAAGAAAACTGTTAAAACAAAAGAACAGAATTATGTTTTCGAAATACCATTTGGAAAATTATGGCTACACTTTTGACCTTAGCAATAGGAGTCTTTTCATTGATGGCGGGTTCTGTCCTGGGTTATCTTGCCCGCCAGCAGGTAGCTAAAAAACAAGCAGAGAGCCTAGAGGCTACTCTGGACAAAAAACTTGGAGAGGCCCGGAAAAAAGCGGAGAATATCGTAGAAGAGGCGGAAAAGAAGGGCAAACTCATAATCAAAAAAACGGAAGAAGAGCAGAAAGTTCTTAAAAAAGAGCTCTTGGAAAAAGAGAGTTTTTTGCGTAAAAAAGAAGACAGGCTGGATAAAACAAGCGAGCAGCTCTCCGGCCGGAAAGCAAAACTTCAAGCTAAAGTAGAAAAACTCAGAGAGGCCAAACAGAAAATAGAGGAGTTGAATCAGAGAGCTAATGCTCGTCTGGAAAAGGTATCCGGGCTTTCTGAGGAAGAAGCGAAAAAGGAGATGATGAGTCAGATTGAAAAGGAGTACGAGGTGGAGGTTTTGGAGAGAATAAGGAAACTGGAAAGAGAAGGAGGGGAGAGGTATGAGGCTCGGGCCAAAGAGATTCTGTCCGATGCTATCCAGCGTTTTGCTTTGCCTCAGGTCCAAGAAATTACTACCAGCACCCTGCATATTCCCAATGACGATATTAAAGGAAGGATTATCGGCAAAGGAGGGCGTAACATTAAGGTCCTGGAGAAACTGACAGGAACAGAGGTGGTGGTAGATGACACTCCGGAGACGGTAATTATTTCCGGGTTTAACCCCACCAGAAGGCAGGTGGCGAAGCTGGCGCTTAAGCGGTTGGTAAAAGACGGGCGCATTCAGCCGGCCAGCATTGAAAAAGAAGTTGAAAAAGCCGAGAAAGACATTAAAAAGCAGGTGAAGAAGGCCGGTGAACAGGCGGTTTTCCAGGTTGAAGTTTTAGGCCTTGAACCCAGGTTAGTCCAACTTCTAGGCCGGCTTCATTTCAGAACCAGCTATGGCCAAAACGTGCTTCTTCACTCCATGGAGGTAGCCGAGCTGGCAGGCGCTTTGGCTAACGAAATAGGTGTAGACAGTAAATTGTGCAAAAGAGCGGGGCTTCTTCACGACATCGGCAAATCAATGGACAGGCAGGTAGAAGGCTCTCATGTCGAAATTGGGATGCGGATTTTAGAGAAATTAGGAGAGTCGGAAGAGGTAATTGCAGTTATGAAATCTCATCACGGTGATTATGAGCCGGAAAGTATTGAAGCTGTTCTGGTGCAAGCCGCGGACCAGATTTCAGGGGCCAGGCCGGGCGCCAGAAAGGAAAGTCTGGAAGATTATCTGAAACGGCTGGAAAACCTGGAAGAGATTGCAGACAGGTTCAAGGGTGTGGAAAAGTCATATGCCATTCAAGCCGGTCGTGAACTGAGGGTGTTTGTCAAGCCCGAAGACGTTGGCGACCTGGAAGCTCATAAAATTGCCAAAAGTATTGCCAACCGGATTGAAGATGAACTTAAATACCCGGGCAAGATAAAGGTGACCCTTATCAGGGAGCAGAGAGTAGTAGAATACGCCAAGTAAGAGAACTGCACACTTTAAATTTTAAAAAGCCGCGGTTGCGCGGCTTTTTGTTTATTTCTTTCAATATTTGCTACATTTTTTCCGGGACCTGGATTCCCAGAAGATAAACTCCGTTTTTGATTGTGTAAGAGACCGCTTTTACCAGACTTAGCCGCAGCTTTTTCTTTTTTTCAGTTTCTGTTTCCAGTACGGGCAATTTCAAGACCGGGAGTTTTTCGTAAAAAGAGTTGAACTCCTGCGCCAGGCTGAACAGGTAGTTGCAGATCAAAGAAGGGTTGTAAGTTATGGCGGCTTTTTCTATTACTTCTGGAAAGCGATAAAGAGCTCTCAGAAGATCAAGCTCCTTTTTGTTTAGGTTGTGATTGTTTAGACCGCGGGCCGTTGACTGTAATTCGTGATTTATGGTTTTTGCCTTGCGCAGAATACTCTTTGTCCGTACATAGGTATACTGCAGGTACGGCCCTGAATCACCTTCCAGCGAGACCGACTCTTTGATGTCAAAGCTTATGTTTCTCGCTGGGGTGTGCTTGAGAATAGAATATTTGCTGGCTCCGATGGTGAGAGGTGTTTTTAATTTTTCTATCTGCGATTGAAGATATTTTTTCTCTTTCATTATCGTTACCAAAGAATCTTCAACCCGGTTGAGAAGCTCATCTATGGATACGATATTCCCTTTGCGTGAAGAAAGTTTAGTTCCGGTTAAGGAGACAAGGCCGAAAGGAATATGAGTGAATTTTTCGGCAAGCTCAGGCGCAATCTGTTCCGCTGCCTTATAAACTACTTTAAAGTATTCAGTTTGTTCGGTCGCTGTTGATACCAGAGAAAGGTCGTAGTCAAAATCCTGTTTTTTGAGAAAAATGAGGGCCAGGTCTTTTGCCTCATAGGTGGGAAGACCTTCGGAGGTGAGGAAAACGCGGGTATGGAGCCCATATTTATCGCCGGGGAACACCACCGCATTCCTGCTTTTTTTAAAAACCTTGCTTGTATGCTGCTCAACTATTTCTTTACCTTTTTCAGCTGCCTGGCTTTCAAAATACTCTTTATGGTAAAAGGTGCCCAGCTGCTTATTCATGGCGCGGTAATAATTTAAGCTCCAGCTTCTGGTTTTTTCCCAAAGCTCGTATACCTCTTCCGATTTTTCGTATATTTTGATGTTAAGTTCTTTTATCTTCTTTTTAGCCTTGTCACTTGTTTCATATTTTTGAGAGCCGTAGATGTAGGCTTTTTGGAGATTTTTAATATTTTGTTCGAGAACCTCAGATTCTTTCATCTCTTTTTCTCTCCAGCCCCAAAGACATTTGGCTACAAAAAGCCCCACATCTCCTTGGTAATTGGCCCGGAATACATTGTGGCCCGTGAATTCTAAGAGACGAGCGATCGACTCTCCTAAAGCGTAAGAGCGGAAATGGCCGACATGAGGCAGTTTATGGGTGTTCGGTTGTCCGAACTCGATTATTACTTTTTTCTTATGCCCGAGGTCTACTTTTCCAAAGTTTTCTTTTGCTTTAACTATTTTTTTCAAGCTGTCAATGAAAAACTTTTGGGAAAGATAAAAATTGATAAACCCGGGTTTGACCACCCTTATTTTTTCAAGATAATCTTTTCCAGGAAACTCCTGAACGATTTTTTCTGCCAGCTCAAAAGGGGTTTTGACCCTCAATTGTTTGTTTTTGATTTTTGGGAATCGGGAAAGAGCCCAGTTGGAGCTATAGTCACCATGCTCCGGGTTTTGAGGGTGTTCCAGGTTCAGCTGCTCCGGCTTGTGCCCGGTTACCTCTTGTATAACAGAAGCAAGGTCTTTTTTTATTTTCCCCCTGATCATTGTTTAATCTTAACACAATTT
>CAZCSI010000004.1:0-28714 GCA_964501525.1 uncultured Candidatus Saccharibacteria bacterium
ATTGAGCTTTGTCGGGCCGAGGCCGGAATGGGTGAAATTAGCTAGTCGTTTTGAGAAGGAAATCCCGTTTTATAGAAAAAGATATCTTATTAAGCCGGGGCTCACCGGTTGGGCTCAAATTAACTTTCCTGCTTCTACTTCTGTAGAAGAGGCAAAAGAAAAGTTTGAATATGACCTCTACTATATCAAAAACAATAATATCCTCTTGGATTTAAGCATTATTCTTAAAACCATAAGGGTTATTAAAAATAATTTCAAATAAAGAAAAATATGTTTTGGTTTAAATTAATTCAGATTTTTATTCTGCCCAGCATTTTCAGTTTTTCGCTTTTTCTACTCGGGTTTTTGATTCTATGGGCTAAAAGAAGAAGAGCCGGCCAGGTTTTTGTTGGATTAGCCTTAGCTTGTTATATTTTCTCTTCTTCAACCTTTGGAGCCAACCTGATGATAGGCTCCCTGGAGCAGAACATTGAGCAGCTGACTGAAGAGCAGATGAAAGGAGTAAACAGGGCGGTGCTGCTTCTGGGGGGCGAAGAAACGGATCTCCTGCGCGCCTTGGAGCTGTTAAGGATATTTCGCATCAAGGAAGAAGACCTGGAGATAATTATCTCGGGCCGGGATCCTTTGAGAGCGGACGATGACAGCGCTTTGAAGACAAAAAAGTTCTTGGTGGAGCAGGGGGTGCCGGAGCAGGCAATCAGGGTTGAGGCTCAGTCAAGAAATACTTTTGAAAATGCTGAAAAAGCAGGAGAGTTTGTGGGCCGGGAGCGTTTTTTTCTGGTTACCAGCGCCTATCATATGCCCCGAGCCTTTATGACCTTCAAAAATCTGGGGATGAATCCTGTTCCCGCCCCTGCTGATTTCAAGCAAAAAGAGTGCTGCGCTTTATTTGACTTTTTGCCTAACCCCGCCAATCTTTTGAATTCGGACCGGGCTATTCACGAGTATTTTGGAATGTGGTATTATAGGTTACAGTACTTTGGAGAACAGCAGTAAAATTATATTCATAGTAAAACTAAAAACTTTATGCAGGAACAAAAAACAACAACGATAAGGGATAATTATTACGAGGAGATAGACCTGATGGATTATGCAAGAGTGATTTTAAAGTGGAAATGGTTTATCGCACTCTTCTTTATCTTGGCGGTAGTTTTAGCCGGAGCTTTAAGCGAATTTGTGCTGCCAGAGGTATATGAGGTTAAAACTGGTTTAGAAATAGGAGAAATGAGCGGGGTTTTGGAAAGCCCGACACAGGTTGTGGAAAAAATTAATAATGAAACTTATCTTCACCAGCTGGCGCAGGAAGAATTTTTCTTTTCCGGGCTTGAAGCTAAGTCCCCGGAAGGGACAAACCTGGTGAGCGTGAGAGCAAAAACAGTAGAGCCGGAAAAAACAAAAGAAACTTTAACAAACCTCAACCATCTTATTGTTTTGGAACACGAACAGGAGTGGGAGAAAAGAAAAGGGGCGATAGAAGAGGAGATAGCAGAGATTTCACAAGAGGTTGGGTTTATAAAAGAAAGAAAGATTTACACAGAAAGCATTGCTCCCCTTTATCTTAAGATATCAAGCCTGAAGCAAAATCTTTCCGAGGCAAAACCTACCAGAGTAGTTAAACCCCCTGTTGTTTCCGAAGGACTTGTTGGGCCAAATACCAAGCTTAACGTGGCAGTGGCGGGTATGCTGGCTCTTTTCTCCGGCGTATTTATTGCTTTTGTTGCGGAGTGGTGGCGGGAGAACGCCTAGTGTGTTATAATTTAAAAATGTTTAGGGGGGTCGAAAACTTTAATAAACTAACTACATAAAATCCTATTTTTTGGATTTTTTATTTTTATGGGTAACTTAAAAAAGTTTAAAAAGATTCTAAGCGGAGCAGTGGTTGTAACGATAGCTTTAAGCTCTTTTCTTATTCCCTTAAGAGCAGGAGCAGATACTTACTTTACTTCCTTCAGCGTTACTCCCGTAACCGGGAGCGATGACGAACTTATAGGAAACAGCAGTGCTTCTTGGCAGTTTGCTTTTAATAATACTGATTCGACACCTCTTACTACAGAAGATAAGATTAAAATTACTTTTCCCCATATTCAAGGGGGACGGCCCTTTGACCTGCCCGATGTTACCGCTTCGAGCACTGACATCTCGGTCTCAAGCTCTATTGAAGTGGAGGGAGACAATCACAACGTAGTGGTTGTTACCATTGAAAGCCCACAGGGAACCGCAGGTCCTTTCGCTATTACTCTTAACGGAGTTTCCAACGCGGCGGCTGCTCTTTCCGAGGTTGAAAATTTAACCTGGGTGGCAGAGGCTTTTGATAATTCAGACAACTCCTTGGGGGATTCGATAACTGCTGATTGTAGTCTTGTAAGATTAGGCGAGATGATTCCTTACAACCCTGACTTTTATTTTTCGGCTTCAAGCTATGATACAAGCACCTCCGCTAAATACACTTTAAGTTTTCAAGCGCCGACCGCCCTTAGCGCAGGAGATAAAATTATTTGGCAGTTTCCGAGCGCAATTGACCTTTCCAACGCTACCACTACCTCGGATCTTGATGATCTAACTAAAAACAATACCGGTACTGAGCCGGCAGTTTCTTCACTTGAGGTGGTGGAGACCGGGACGATGAATAATCTGGTGAGATTTCCTATCAGTTCAGGTTCTAGTGACGCTAACGACATAATTACTGTTTCCGTAGACAACATTGTAAATCCCAGCTCGGCAGATGTTTACCGTGGGTTCGGGATTTACACCGCTACAAGCGATAACGGAGTGATAGACGGCCTTCCCATGGAGGCGGGGATGGAGCCGGACAGGATGGGGCCGCCCCTTTTGGAGTCAATTATGATCGGGGGTACGAACAGTATTACCTTTACGGTTAAAAAAGAAGCGGACGGAACTGTAAGCAACCTCAGCTCGAGTGAGGCGGATCTGGTCAAGGTAGGGCTCGCCTGTCCGGATAAGATGTTTTTTGTAGGGCAAAAATATGTAGACAGAGACACCTCACAAGCCGCTTATGAGGGGCTTTTAGACTGCAACTACATCGCTTTTACGGAACCGGCCCAGATGCCTCAGCCGGGCCAGGAGGTTGATGAAGATTTTAAGGATTTCTTTGAAAGCTATCTTGTGCCTGCTCAAAAAGAAGCGCCTGTTTCAGGAGGGGACAGCATAAGCGCTAATCTTACCTTTCTTATTCCTGACACCTACATCAAGGGGAGTGTGACGGGCGGAGTTCCCAACAGCCAGGATGTGGAGCTTATGGCATTTTCCGGAAGCCATATGAGCTGGGCGCCGGTGGTAAAAAGCGAGGGCGATTACACTTTTGACAATATGGGGCTTGACAGCAACGGGACGGGTTACTTTAAGGTTAAAGTAGCAAGCGGTGACAGCTGGCAGCTAAACTTGGAACTTTTGGGAGAAGGGGGTGTTATGATTAACTCCACAACCAGTGATGAGTACTGGCCTCCAGACCTGGGCACCACCTATATTGAAGACGAAGATACAACCGAGGTTGATTTGGGAAGCAATGCTTTTGTCAAGGCGGACAAAGATTTAACAGTTAACCTTACGGATACAGACGGCAGTTCGATTGCTGATGCTTGTGTTGAAGTAAGAAGGGCCGGCTTTGGTTTTATGATGGGTCCGGGGGAAGCTGACTGCAGCTCTCCCTACGAGTTTAAAGTGCCCAAAGGGTCTTTGAGTATTGAGATAATGCAGCCGGGCAGGGGCAAGCCGAAAAGCTTTTCTGTTTATATGAAAGCATCCGAATCAAGCAAGACAAAAAACATCGTACTTGAGGCGCCCACAAGTTATATCGAAGGTACGGTAACAGACAGTGACGGGAACGTGATTGCCAATGCGGGCATCTTTGCTCACAGTTCGATGGGTGTGTTTGGTGAAGATATGACTGATTCAAGCGGGAGCTACAAGATATATGTGCCGGAGGGAACCTATACCGTAGAAGGCTTTGCGCCCGGGTTTGGAAATTTGACCAGACAAACAGGTATTACTGTTTCAAGCAGTACCAATCCCACTGTCAACTTTACAGTCAATACCAGCGACTTTAAAAGTATTAAGGGCAGGGTTTATACGGACTCCAACAGCAACGGGAGCTACGACTCTGGGACAGATACTCCTTACGAAGGAGTACAGATTTTTGGATACGGTTCGAGTGGAAGCAACGGAACTGTGACTCTTTCTGACGGCAGCTATACCTTGAGAGTGCCGGCCGGCACCTACACCGTAAAGGGATGGTCTCAAGTAACAGGTGATCTTGAGGCTAAAACCGGGGTAGATGTTTCAGCGGGTAATGTGACAGGAGAAGATTGGACAGTAGCGGAACTTGAAACTCTTCAGATAAAAGTTGAAAATGCAAGCACTATCAGCCCCATTTTTGCCGAAGCGATTGCGCCGACTTCCGGACGCAGAAACCATACTGACGCTTGGGTGGTGAGCGGGAACGACAAGGTGGGCACGATACAGGTTTTGGGAGATGCCACCTATGAGGTTATAGTTGGAAGCCCGGGGTTTGGCATAATTGGCTCTCAACTCTCGGTTGACCCGAGCGGGGCCGGTGACGATGTTACCTTTAGTTTACCCAGTATGGCCGCTCTGACGGGTACTGTTACAAGCAGCGGGTCGTCTATTGAAGATGCAGTGGTTTGGGCTTCACGGATCGGAGGGCCGGGTCATTTTTCAACAACCACTGATTCTTCCGGCAATTACTCTATGAATCTTCCTACGGACAGAAACTATGATGTCAGCGTTAACATTGGCGGTTATCTTTCCCCTGTGACAACAGTCAGCAATTTCAGCTCCGGTGATACGGCCGACTTTTCGCTTACAGAGGCGGGAGCCACTATAACGGGCACCATCACCTCCGATGGGTCAACTGCGATTCAAGAGGGATGGGTGTGGGCGGAAAAGACAACCGGTTCCGGCTGGAATGCTTCGCCGACAAATGATGACGGCACTTATAGTTTAGATGTTGATGACGGTACTTGGAAGGTTTTTGCCGACGGGCCCTGTTATGAAAAAAGCTCTGGGGTTTCCGCCTCAGCCGATTCAAGCGGAAACGATATCACTCTTACAGCGGTTTCAGGCTGCACCCCGCCGACACCAAAAGTGCAAACAATTACTCCTTCTACGGGAGGCACAGCTTATAATGATTCGGATGGAGACGGAAGCCCTGATATTGAGATAAGTTTTCCGGCTAATGCCTTGGGCACGGGCAGCACCCCTGTTACGGTCTCAATTAAAAAGAGGGATAATCCGGTAAGTACTCTTTCCAATACACCTCTTCCCAATGCTATGCAGGAGGTAACAATTACCAATAGCAGCGGTTCTCTTGTCACAAGCTTAAATAGTAAGGCAACGGTAACAATTCATTATAACGAATCGGACCTGCCTGAAGGGTTTGATGAATCAGAACTTCAGTTTACTCAATGGAACTCAGCCACTAATAACTGGGATCCGGTGGCCACTACGGTTGATACGGACAACAATAAGATAACGGCTAAGGTGGACCACTTCTCGGAAGTGGGCGGTGGATTGGGCAGTGTACCTTCTGCTCCAGGGGGGGTTTCCGCTTCTGCTTCGGGAAACACCATCACCGTTAGCTGGAATGAGGTGACAAACGCCGCCTCTTATAAAATTTATCGAGCAGCAAGCAGCAGCGGGACGTACTCAAGTGTCGGGACCACAACCTCTACAAGTTACAGCGACAGCGGTTTAAGTTATTCCACAGCCTATTACTACAAGGTTTCGGCTGTTAACGACAGCGGAGAAGGGTCAAAATCAAGTTCGGTTTCTGCTACGACAGATTCTTCTTCTGGCGGCGGCGGCGGAATTATTTTGGCAGAGGAAGAGTGTGGTGATTATGAAACAGCAGCAAAGTGTGAAAACGAAGGGTGCTATTGGTACGAGGATGCTTGTCACGAACAAGCAGAACAATCAGAAGAAGAAACCGGCGAGGAAGAAGAAAGTGAAGAAGAACTTGAGCTGCCGAGTTGGGAAAAACCGTTTAGTCAGATGACAAAGGAAGAAGTTCTTGAGGCTATCAATGAGATTCAAGCTCTTATTGAAAAACTGCAAAGTGAACTGATGGAACTTATTGGTCTTACAGGAAGGATGAGCGAGATACCATCCGCCTTCATCTTTGAAAATGCTTTAAGACCCGGCGCAAGAGGCGAAGGTGTTCTGTATCTTCAAATGATTCTAAACTCTGACCCGGACACACAGCTTGCGGAAAACGGGCCCGGCTCTCCCGGCAACGAAACCAGCTACTTTGGTCCTTTGACAAAAAATGCAGTTATCCGCTTTCAGGAAAAATACAAAGAAAAGGTGCTTTCTCCCTGGGGGCTTGAAAAAGGAACCGGCTTTGTTGGAAGAACCACAATCAAGAAATTAAATGAACTTTTAGGAAGATAAGAACGGCTCTTAAAAATGCAAACGGCCTCCCTTAGAGGCTGTTTGCTGTTTTAGTTAAAGTCATTTGTAAAATTTAAATAAAAGGAAAATTAAAAAACTAAAAGAGTTCAAGGATTACTGCAGGGCCTCTGGAGCTTTGCAGGCTCGGATAATTACAGCTACAAAAATATGAAGGACGCTTATCAAAATGCGGTCAGCGAGGTTATAAGGACATCTAAAAGGCTTTCCTTGGGGGAGGAAGAGGTAAGCCATCTTTGTTCTCACAACCGATTGGTAGAGGTCAACCTCGAGGTTAAGATGGACAACGGGAAAAGAAAGGTCTTCAAAGGGTTCAGGGCCCAGCACGATAACACACTCGGTCCTTACAAGGGCGGAATCAGATACAGTCCGCTGGTTGAAGAACCCGAGATCAAGGCTCTTTCTATGGGCATGACCTGGAAGTGCTCTTTGGCCGGACTCCCTTTTGGAGGAGCAAAAGGCGGGGTGGCGGTTGACCCTAAAACCTTGTCCCGGTCTGAGCTGGAAAAGGTGTCCCGGGGTTATGTCAGAGCTTTGTTTGATATTATCGGTCCGGAAAAGGACATACCCGCGCCCGATATGGGCACCGATTCTCAGGTTATGGCCTGGATGACGGATGAGTACTCTAAGCTGAACCAGGAAAAGGTTCCGGCTGCTTTTACGGGTAAGCCGTTGGAAGCAGGAGGGCTGGAGGGCAGGGTGGAGGCAACCGGTCTGGGCGGAGCCTATATCTTGGCTATGCTGGCTGAAAAAGAAAGTTTAAGGCCGGAGAAAACAAGGCTGGCTGTTCAGGGTGCGGGCAATGTGGGTTCTCATTTTGCTCTTTTCGCTCAGGGGCTGGGATTCAAGGTTGTGGCCATCAGCAACAGGCAGGGCGGAGTTTATTCCGAACAGGGGCTGGATATTGAAAAGGCCTTGGAAAAGCAAAAGCAGACAGGAGCCTTTAAGAATATTGAGGGCGCGGAACAGATCAGCAACGAAGAGCTTTTGTGCCTGAAGGTTGATGTTTTGGTGCCGGCGGCGGTGGAAAATGTCATTACGGAGAAAAATGCGGACAGCATCCGCGCCCCTTATATCCTGGAGATGGCCAACGGCCCTACTACTCCGGAGGCGGATAGGGTTTTATCGCAGAACAAAGCCCTGCTGGTGCCTGATATTTTGGCCAACTCGGGAGGGGTGACCGCCTCCTATTACGAATGGGTCCAGAATCGAGAGCAGGAACAATGGTCCAAAGAAAAGGTATTTGCCCATATCAAGAAAAGCATGGAAAGCTCCTTTGCCCGGGTCTGGAAAGAAAAAGAGGCAGGCGGTGTTTCTATGCGCGAGGCAAGCCAGATGATAGCTCTTAAAAGGGTGCTGGGTATTTGATATGGTTGATATTGACAGAGCCTGTTTTTTTTGCTAAAGTATAAACGAGTGCGAAAAGCTCCTAAAGTGCAAAAGGCCCTGCTCAGCAGGGTCTTTTGTTTTTGATTTTTTCTTGAAAGAGCTTGTTACTTTTTTATTTTTTGTTACAATGAATATGGACCGGGGGGCACGCACTCAAAAATATTTTAGGAGTTACTCCCCCGGTTCACTTTTTATGGCTGCCTCTTCAATAAAAAAAGAACTACCTTTGGCGCAGGAAAATATTCCTTTAGCTCAATACACCAGTTTCAAAATCGGCGGGCCGGCCCGATTTTTTTATGAAGCCGGTAGTGCTGAAGAGATTATCAAGGCGGTAAAAGCGGCCCAAAAATGCAACATCCCGTTTTTTATCCTGGGCGGCGGAAGCAATATTTTAGTTTCGGACCAGGGTTTTGAGGGCCTGGTTGTTAAAACAGGAAACAAGAATATTGAGATAAAAGAAGGGGTTATCAAGGCCGGTGCTGGAGCAGAGCTTAAAGAGCTGGTTCATTTTGCCCTGGAAAACTCTCTTTCCGGGCTGGAATGGGCGGCCAGTGTTCCGGGCAGTGTAGGCGGAGCGGTGAGAGGCAATGCGGCTGCTTTTGACGGTTCTATGGCCGAGTGCATTAAAAGAGTTGAAGTTTTTGATGCTCAGAAACTGGAAAAACGTTTTTTAAACAAAAAAGAGTGCAGGTATCATTACAAAGAGAGCCTTTTTAAAAGCAACCCCGGCCTGATTATACTGGGGGCGGAGATAGAGCTGACCCCGGGGGATAAGCAGGAGATTGAAAAGAAGATGAAGGATAACCTTGAGTATCGGAGAAGCAATCATCCCCTTCAGTACGGGTCTGCGGGGTGCGTGTTTAAAAACTGCCTCTCAAAGATTACAGACCCTGAACTGCAGAAAAGATTTCCCCTTCTTGAAAAGTTCAACGAACAGGGAGCGATCCCGGCCGGGTATCTGATTGACAGGGCCGGGCTGAGAGGAGTTACAAGGGGCGGGGCTGAGGTTTCAACCCAGCACGCTAATTTTATTGTCAACAAAAAGAAGGCGACGGCCCAGGACCTTGTTTTTTTGATCAACCTGGTTAAAGAAAAAGTGAAGCAGGTTTTCGGGGTGGAGCTGGAAGAAGAGATTCAGTACCTTGGTTTTTAAAAGCTCAATATCTGTTATAATAAGAAAGAGGATGCAAACCGTATTAACAATTTTATTATGAGAATTAATATCCAGGGTACGAATATAAATGTTACTTCTTCTCTGAGAAAGTGGGTGGTGAAAAAACTCGGTTCTCTTTCCAGGCTGCATAAAGATATGCGCAAAAAGGACGAGCTGTCCGGAGGCGGAGTGGATGAAAGAGTGGGGATGGAGGTGGAGCTGGAAAAAACCAGGCCGGACCAGAGAAAAGGAAAGATTTTCCGGGCCGAGGCCCAGTTTGGTCTGGGAGGAAAGATTTTCCGGGCCGAGGCGTTGAAAAGAAATATCAGAAGCGCTGTGGTCGAGGTCAGGCACCAGCTTCAGCGCCAGCTCAAGGAGTTTAAGGGAAAAAGGAAGACCGAGTTTGAAAAGGGGGCCCGCAGAGCTAAAAAACAGATGTAACAATTCTGTGCAATACCAGGTATTGCACAGAGTTTTCCACAGCCTTATGAACCTAAATAAGGTGTGCAATACCTGGTATTGCACAGTTTTACCGTATAGTTTTACATTATGGGTATTTTAGATATCATACTCGGGGATGCGCATAAGCGTTATCTCCGCTCCATAGAGCCATTGATAGAGGAGATTAATGACCTCGAACCAAAGTTCGAGGCCTTTTCCAATCAAGAGATTCGAGACGAGATAAAAACTTTTAAACAAAGGATAAAGCAGGGGGAGGAGCTGGACCGGGCGCTGCCCGGAGTTTTTGCCTTGGTCAGGGAGGCCTCCAAAAGGACTCTTGACCAGCGTCATTACGATGAGCAGCTGGCGGGAGGCGTTGCTTTGCACCAGGGCAGGGTAATAGAGATGAAGACAGGAGAGGGTAAAACCCTGGCCGCCACTTTGCCGGCGGCGCTCAACGCTTTGACCGGCCAGGGGGTGCATGTTGTGACGGTCAACGATTATCTGGCGCGCAGAGATATGGTCTGGATGGGACAGATCTATCATCTCTTGGGACTGTCGGTTGGCTGTATCAACCTTGAACAGAGCTTTATTTACAACCCGGAGTATAAAAAACCTGATGACGAAAAAAATAAGATAAGAGACAGGCTGGGAGGGTTCAAGGTGGTGGAGGATTATCTGGAGCCCTGCTCTCGTAAAGAGGCCTATAAAGCGGATATTACCTACGGAACCAACAATCAGTTCGGGTTTGATTATCTGCGGGACAATATGGTTTACAGGCCGGAAGACAAGGTGCAGAGAGGTTTTAAGTTCGCAATTTTAGACGAGGTTGACTTTATACTGATCGATGAAGCGCGCACGCCGCTCATCATCTCTTCTCCGGATAGAACCCCTTCTTCTCTTTACAAAAAGTTTTCCTCTCTGGTCCCTAAACTGAAACCGGTTAAAGATTACGAGATCGATGAGGAGAAAAGAAGTGTTTCCTTAACCCAGGAAGGCATTGACCGGGTGGAAAAGATGCTGGGCCGGGGTAATATTTTTATGGAGCAGGGAATCGACTATCTGCATCACTTGGAGCAGGCGCTCAGGGCTCAGGCCGTGAACCCGGCTGACGGGAAGCCTCTTTTTGCCAAAGACAGGGATTACATTGTCAGAAAAGGAGAGGTGATTATTGTGGACGAGTTTACGGGCCGGCTTATGCCGGGCAGACGCTGGTCAGGAGGACTGCATCAAGCTATTGAAGCCAAGGAAAGAGTGGAGATTCAGCCGGAGTCGAGGACCATGGCCCAGATTACATTTCAGAACCTGTTCCGTATGTATGATAAGTTGTCAGGGATGACAGGAACGGCTGTCACTGCGGCAGAAGAGTTGGACAAAGTGTATGACCTGGATGTCATATGCATCCCTACTCATCGGCCCGATATCAGGCGGGATTTAGAGGACCGTATTTACAAAACGAAAAAAGCCAAGTATCAAGCCCTGATTGAAGATATTGAAGCCAGGCACGAGCAGGGCCAGCCTCTTTTAATCGGCACCCGCTCTATAGAGAAAAATGAACAGTTAGCCGGTATTTTAAAAAAACACGGGCTTCAGCCTCAGGTTTTGAATGCCAAACAGCACGAAAGAGAGGCTCAGATTATTGCCCAGGCAGGCCGTGAAGGAGCTCTGACAGTGGCGACCAACATGGCCGGCCGAGGGGTGGACATTATTTTAGGCGGCAACCCGCCTGACAAAGAAGAAGCGGAGAAAATCAAAGAGCTGGGCGGAGTTCATGTCATAGGAACAGAAAGACATGAGGCGCGGCGGATTGACAATCAGCTGCGGGGCCGGGCCGGACGTCAAGGCGACCCGGGTTCAAGTCAGTTTTATCTTTCTTTGGAAGACGAGCTGCTCCGGGTTTTCGGAGGAGAAAAAATGCAGATGGTTAT
The DNA here is from genome assembly GCA_964501525.1 of uncultured Candidatus Saccharibacteria bacterium. Taxonomy (GTDB): domain Bacteria; phylum Patescibacteriota; class Minisyncoccia; order Minisyncoccales; family CAYTKG01; genus CAYLVJ01. The sequence continues at coordinate 11,356 of CAZCSI010000004.1, forward strand.
GGATAAGCTTCAGATCCCGGAAGAGGAACCGATTCAGGCGTCTCTTCTTTCTCAGGCGGTGGAAGGGGCCCAAAGAAAGATTGAAGGAGCTCATTTTGATGCCCGGCGCCACGTTTTGCGTTACGACAATGTTCTTAACAGGCACCGGGAGGTGTTTTATGAGGAGCGGGACAAGACCCTTTCTCTGCCGGAACCGGAGCTGGAACAAAAGCTCATTGAGCTTTGCGAGCAAAGAGGCATGGACCGAACCCGGTTCGAGAAGATTAAACAGCGCTCCGATAGAAAACTGGTGCCGACTCTGCGTCAATTGTGGCTTAAAACCATGAATTTTTACTGGATGCAGCACCTGGAGGATATGAGCTGGCTTAAAGATTCAGTCCGTTTGCGGGCTTACGGCGGACTTGACCCTGTGGTAGAATACAAAAAGGAAGGTTATGATATTTTCAAAGAGATGATGAAGGAGATCGAGGATACGATAAGCGCGGCGGTGATTAATCTGGAAGCCTCAAAGCAGAAGGGCCGTCTGGCCTCTTCTGTTGGAAAGAAGATTCTCAAGCTGGAATAATCTGTTTGACAAATCAAACTTAAAATGCTTAAATAGAGTGAAGTATGAAGGTAAGATTAAAGTCAATATGATTTACAACTATCAAGATATAACAGAAGAGATGCTTTTAGGGCTTAAACCCCGCACCAGAGAAGTTTTGGTGCGCCGTTTTGGTTTGGAAACGGGAGAAAGAGAAACCCTGCAGGCCATTGGTGAAGACCACGGCATCACCCGGGAAAGGATAAGACAGATTGAAGAGGCGGGGTTGAACCAGGTGAAGCCCCAAAAGAATCAATTTGACCCGGTTTTTGATTTTTTCGGCAACCAGCTCCAGGTTGCAGGCGGGGTAAGAAAGGAGGACAGATATCTTTCAATACTGGGGCCCGATTTTCAGAAAAATTATATTTTCTTTCTTTTGGTGCTAGAAGACAAATTCGAGCGTTTAAAAGAATCGGATTTGTTTTATACTCTTTGGACCAACAACCCCTCTCTTTTGAGGGCGGCCCAGGAAGCGGTTGATTACTTGGCTTCAAAGCTGGAGAAGAAAGGAAGACCGGTGGAGGACGGGGAGCTGGAAAGAACCTTGGAGATAGAACCCAACTTTCTTTTCGGTATTCTTTCGATTTCCAAAAAAGTTTCCAGGGGTCCGCAGGGGCTTTGGGGGCTTTCCGACTGGTCCACGATAAACCCCCGGGGCACAAAAGACAGAAGCTATATTGTTCTCAAGGAAAGAAAAGAACCGCTCCACTTTCGTGATATAGCCCGTATTATCAACGAGGGCCGTATTTTTCCTGACAAGGTGAACATTCATCCTCAGACAGTGCACAACGAACTTATCAAGCACGATGAGTTTGTGCTGGTAGGCAGAGGGACCTATGCTCTTAGGGAGTGGGGATATGAGCCGGGAACGGTACAGGAGGTTATAGCCCGCATCTTAAGGAAAAAGGGGCCTATGGACAGGGAGCAGCTTGTGGAGGAGGTCCTTAAAAGAAGAATGGTTAAGAAAAACACGGTTCTCCTCAACCTGCGCAACGGAGAGGAGTTTGCACAGGACGAGCAGGGAAGGTATCTGCTTTCTTCTTCGAAATAATTTCATAAAGTTTTGTAAAACTACGTTATGACAGATACGGCCCGGATATTATTGGATGCCATTAACACCACCATCCTTCTTTTTGAACAGGTTTTTTTGCCTGTTATCAGGGCCTGGTGGTGGGTTGCGGTGCCGCTTTTTTTATTGAGACCGATGTGGAACGCCTGGATTTATTGGAGGCGGCTTGATAATTTTAAAAATAGAAACTATATTCTTTTGGAGCTCAAGCTCCCGGAAGACATAAGAAAACCGGTCCGGGCCATGGAGGATGTTTTCACCTCCATGTACATGATAGCCTTGGAGCACGCTCCTACCTTTAAGCGTGAAAGATGGATTGAGGGTGAGGAGTCAACTCTGTATACCACCTTTTCCCTGGAGATAGTGGGCATCAACGGCAGAACCCGTTTTTTCATCTGGGTGGAGGAGGCTCTTCGCAACAACGTGGAGGCGATTTTCCAGGCTCAGTATCCCGACCTGGAGTTTGTGAGGGTTGAGGATTATACTCGAAAGGTGCCTCAGGATATCCCGAACAAGGAGTGGGACCTGGAGATGAAGGACTGGGTTCTTAACAAGCACAGCGTGTATCCGCTCCGGACCTACAGGGATTTTGAAACGGGGGCGGAGACCAAGGAAGAAAAACGGGTTGACCCCGTGGCCCGTCTTTTCGAGGCTTTCGGGCATTTGAAACAAGGAGAGCAGGTCTGGCTTCAATTCACAGTGACAGACGCAGGCAGGGACTGGGTTAAAGAGGGAGAAAAGATTAGAGATGAGCTGGTTAAGAGAGAAACAAAGGATGGCTCCGGTTCTTCCATAATTCCTTCGACTTTTGGCATACCCCTTATTATAGAGGCGATAGACATGGTTGTTTTCGGGTTCAGGGCAGAAGAAGAAAAAAAAGAAGAGAAAAGACAGATGCTGCCTCCGGAGATGATGCTTACTCCGGGGGAGAGGGAGGAGGTTGAGGCCATTGAAAACAAAATGTCAAAACAGGGTTTCAAGGTGGGGGTTCGGATAGTATATCTGGCCCGCAGAGAAGCTATGTTCAAGCCTCACTTCGGGCTGCCCATCAGTTTTTTAAGCAGTTTAGGAACGGGGAGCCAGTATTTGAAGCCTTATGCCCCCACCTCTACCAAGGTGAAAAGTTTAATCAAGGTCTTTAACCTTGACCAAAGAATATCTTTTTTAAGAAAAAGAAGAGGTTTTAGAAACTATCAGTGGAGGGTTAACCCTGAATTTCCGAAAGACAACGGAACCTCTGTGCTCACCCCCGAGGAACTGGCCACTTTGTTTCACTTTCCGGGCGCAGTTGCGGCCCCCGGAGCTTCTATGGAAAGAATGGAGCACAGGCGGGGAGCTCCTCCCTCCAGCCTGCCCACGGAATAAATTTAAGTTTGAATTATGTCAGAGATTAATTTTTTTGGAAAGACAACTTTTCGCAACGCGGAGAAAAGGTTCGGCATTAAAACGGCAGACCGGCGCCGTCATTTTTATGTTATCGGTAAAACGGGTATGGGTAAAACACACACTCTGAAAACCATGGCCATCAATGATATCCGGGCCGGGAAAGGGATCGGGTTTGTGGACCCGCACGGAGAAGCGGCAGAAGAACTTTTGGATTTTGTGCCTTCGGAAAGGATAAACGATGTTATTTATTTCAACCCGGCCGATATAGATCATCCCATTTCTTTCAACGTTATGGAGGAGGTCAGTTTGGAGGCAAGACATCTTGTCGCTTCGGGGCTTTTGGGTGTTTTTAAGAAAATATGGCCGGATGTCTGGTCAGCCAGAATGGAATACATCTTGAGCAATACCATACTGGCTCTTTTGGAATATCCGGGTTCGACTTTGCTGGGCATCAATCGTATGATGGGGGACTCCGACTACAGAAAGAAGGTTTTACGGCATATAAAGGACCCGGTTATCAAGGCTTTTTGGACCAAGGAGTTTGCCCGCTACAGCCAGCAGTATGCTGTGGAAGCTACAGCTGCCATTCAAAACAAGATAGGCCAGTTTATCTCTGCTCCGTTGGTGCGCAACATAGTGGGGCAGGTGCGTTCTTCAATCGATATGAGAATGGTTATGGATGAAGGCAAGATACTGATTATCAACCTTTCCCAGGGGCTGGTCGGAGAAGACGCAGCTTATCTTCTGGGCGGACTTATTCTAACCAAATTGCAGCTGGCAGCTATGTCCCGGGTGGATGTTCCCGAAGAACAAAGAAGAGACTTTTTTCTTTTTGTAGACGAGTTTCAGCACTTTGCCACCCGTTCTTTTACCAACGTTCTTTCAGAGGCGCGCAAATATCGCTTAGGCCTGCATCTCGGACACCAGTACATTGCCCAGATGGAAGAAGAGGTTCGGGACGCGGTGTTCGGCAACGTAGGCACCATTGTTTGTTTCAGGGTGGGGGCAGAGGACGCGGAGTGGCTGGAAAGAGAGTTTGACCCTTATTTTTACGCCAGAGATCTTGTTAACCTTCCCAAATACAATTTCTATACCAAACTGATGATTGACGGGGTGGCGACCAAACCTTTTTCAGCCCAGGGCCTGCCTCTGCAGGAGCCTCCGGAGGAAAGCAGCAAGGAAAAGATTATCAAGGTTTCCAGAGAAAGATATGCTGCGGAACGCGATGTAGTAGAGGGGAAAATAGAGAAATGGCTCGGGTTTTTAGAAGAGATGGAGGTCAAGACCCCGACTCAGCTTTACGATATCAACTGTTCCGTATGCGGTGAGCCGGACAAAGTTCCTTTTGAGCCGGACCCGGACCGGCCGGTTTACTGCAAATCATGCTTTAAAAAGGTGCAGAGAGGGGAGATATCTCCTCCTGAAAAAACAAAACCCGCGGACAAAAAATCTGATTCAAAGAAAAAAACAGAAGCTAAACGGGATTCAAAAAAGAAACAAAAGCCGGCTGAAACTTCTCATTTAGAGCAGGTGAGATCTGCTTTAGGCCGGGCTCTTAAAAAAAGAAAAAATGAAAAAGATAACTGATTTTTCGCTTGCTGACAAGCGTGTTTTACTGCGTTGTGATTTTAATGTTCCGCTTAATGAAAAAAGAGAGGTGGAAGATGATTTTCGTATAGAAATAACCATTCCCACTATTGAATATATTTTAAAGCAAAAAGGAAAAGTTATTCTGCTCTCTCATTTGGGCCGGCCGGCCGGTAAAAAAGAAGAAAGGTTTTCCCTGGGACCGGTTCAGGACAAGCTGGTGGAGTATCTGGATTTTTCGGTTGTCAAAGCTGAGGATTGTACGGGGCCGGAGATAGAAAAATGGACAAAAGAGATGCAGGCGGGTGAGGTGCTTCTTTTGGAAAACCTCAGGTTTCATCGGGGAGAAGAAAGCAATGATAAAGAGTTTGCCCGGCGCTTGGCCCGGCTGGGAGACGTTTATATCAACGAGGCGTTCAGTGTTTCACACAGGAATCATGCTTCTGTGGTCAGTTTGCCGCGCCTGCTTTTGTCAGGAGTTGGTTTTGTTTTCTTGGAAGAATTAAAGGTTTTGAAAAAGGTCAGGCAGGGGTCTCAGAGGCCTGTGGTGGGGATTATAGGCGGGGCCAAGGTGGAGGAAAAATTAAAACCCGTGCCCAAGCTTTTAGAGCTGGCGGACCTGCTTTTAATAGGGGGTAAGACAGGGGAGGTTTTAAGAAAATACGAGGAAACGGGGAAAATAGAGCCCGGTTTGGACAAGATTGTGCGGAACATCGATTTGAAAAGCAAAAAGCTGTTTATTACTCGAGACGGTGTTTATCAAAACCAAAAAATATGCGATATCGGGCCGGAAACCGTTCGTCTTTTTAAGGAAAAGATTGAAAAAGCGAACACTGTTTTCTGGGCCGGACCCGTGGGCAACACTGATTTAAAAGAGTTTGAGCAAGGGTCAAAAGAGATAGCTGAGGCTGTCGGAGCCGCAGATGTTTTTTCTGTGGCAGGCGGAGGAGATACAGCCTCTTTTTTAAGAAAAAGAGGGATGGATAAGAGTTTCAACCATATTTCTACAGGAGGCAGTTCTATGCTTCATTTTTTAAGTGAAGGCACTCTTCCCGGCCTGGAGGCCCTTAATTCTTCTCAGCTTTTATGATTAAGGGGATTGAAAAAGCGGGTTCTGTTATTGAGAAAGCTGTGAAAAGAGAGGAGGTTATCTACCTTTTCGGAGACGGAGACCCGGACGGCATCACTTCGGTTCTCATTATGGAGAGGGCGTTGAAAGACAGAGCCCACACCGCTCCTCCTTTTTTCAGCGACAGAGAAAAACAGGGTTATGGGCTGAGCGAGCATTATCTTGAGCTTTTAGCTTCAAAAAAACCAGGGCTTATCATTCTCTTTGACTGCGGCACCGGTAATAGAAAAGAGGTGCAAAAGATTAAAAAAATGGGGTTTTCGGTTGTAATCGTAGACCATCACAAGCCGGTAGGGCCGGTGCCGAAAGCCTCAGCCATTGTTAATCCTCGGATAGAGCGGGAAAGCGCCTGGTTTAATTTGTGTGCTGCCGCTTTAACCGCTTGTTTGGCCCGTTTCATCCTGGGAGAAAAGATAACGGAAAACGATGATAACTTTTTTTCCGTGCTGGCCTGTTTAGCCACCATCTCGGACCAGATGATAAGAGACGAAGCCAATGAAGAGATAATTGAAAAAGGGGTTGAAGCTTTTGTTCAAACCGGCCACCCGGCTCTGACCGCGCTCAGGGAGGCCGTACCTGAAGAGCGGGGAATCACAACAGAAAATATAGAAAGGTATGTGACGCCTCTTTTGTCTTCAGCTTCTCCAAGAACCACTTATCTTTTACTTAAGGAAAAATCATATAAATCTGAGAAGCTCCGCCGTGACTCTGCAGGACTACGCTACCAAACCGCGGCCGAGGCGGTCGTCTTACTGCAGCAAAAAAGAGAACTGCAGCGGGAGAGAGTGGAGGAGATTGTCAAAGAGGTTCAAGGGAAAATGAGATCGGACCAGCCCCTTGTTTTTGAGGGAGACAAGGACTGGCCTTTGTTTTTAGCGGCCCGGGCCGCCTCCAAGCTGGTGAGCGAGTTCAACAAGCCGGTTTTTCTTTATAACAAAGGCGCGGAGATGAGCCAGGGTTCGGCTCGAGCGCCTTCTGAGTATAACCTTTTAAAAGTGATGAGGCCCTGCTCCCGTTTTCTTCTTAACTGGGGAGGGCATCCCCCTGCCGCAGGGTTCGGGTTGAAAAATAAGGATCTAAGCTCTTTTCAGCGGTGCCTGATTAAAAACCTTTAAACGTTGATTTTGAATAAGGAAATGGAAAAATTCATTATTTATACGGACGGAGCGTCAAGAGGCAACCCGGGGCCGGCCGCTATAGGCGTGGTCTTTTTAAACTCCAAAAGGCAGGTTTTAAAAGAGTATAATTGTTACAAGGGAGAAAAAACCAATAACGAGGCGGAATACGAAGCCATTATCTGGGGTTTGAAAAAATTCAAAGCTCTTTGGGGCAAGAAAAAGGCCAAGGAAGCCGAGATAGAGGTCAACACCGATTCAGAGCTGATTGCGGAGCAAATGAACGGCCGTTACAAGATTGAAAGCGAGAAGCTGCAGAAGTTGTTTTTAAAGCTGTGGAATCTGCGCCTTGACTTCGGCGCGGTAGAAATTAAACATATTCCTCGCGAGAAAAACAAGAGAGCGGATGAGCTGGCCAATGAGGCGCTGGACCAGAAACTTTCTCAAAAAGGACTTTTTAGTCAATGATTTTATTTTTAAAAACGCTTGTTTACCCCTTATTTTTTTGTTAAAATCAAACAATGATTATTATTGGTAAAAGAAAAGAAGAAAAAAAGGAGGAGGGTCTCGGAAACGCTTATAAGGATCTGGAAGAGTTTTCCAGAGAGATTATTGAGCTGGGCCAAAAAATAGAAAGCAAGCTGGAGAGAAAAGGGTGGCTGGAAGGCATGATAAGGGTAAAAGAGAAAGAGATGAGTTCTCTCAGGCAGGAGATATTTGACCTGAAAAACGAACTTTCAGAGGTGAAAAGCGAACTTCTGCGCCTTGAGCAGAAAAGAAGCCAGGCCCGGGAAGAGAAAGATGAACTATGAAGCAATTTTCCTCTTCAGAACTCAGACATCTTTTTTTAAAGTTTTTTGAACAACGGGGGCATAAACGGGTGCCTTCTTCTTCTCTTATTCCTGCTGACCCGACCTCTCTTTTTACATCAGCCGGGATGCAGCAGTTTGTGCCTTATCTTTCCGGAACCAGCGAGCCTCCGTACCGCCGGGCATGCTCTGCCCAGAAATGTTTGAGAGTGGATGATATAGAGGAGGTGGGGGACGCCACCCATCATACTTTTTTTGAAATGCTGGGCAACTGGTCCTTTGGAGATTATTTTAAAGAAAAAGCGATCAGCTGGGCCTTGGAGTTTCTTGTTGATGAGTGCGGGTTCGAGAAAGAAAGATTGTGGATTTCGATTTTTAAAGGAAAAGACAATATTTCTCGGGACGACGAGGCAGAAAAGATCTGGATGGAAAAAGGTTTTTCCAAAAAGAAAATATTTGAATACGGGGTCGAGGACAATTTTTGGGGGCCGGTCGGTGCCACTGGACCGTGCGGGCCCTGCTCCGAGATTTTTTATGAAAAAGACGGAGAGCCGTGCGGGCCGGAGTGCCACCCCAACTGCGAATGCGGACATTTTGTTGAAATCTGGAACCTGGTTTTTATGGAGTATAATAAAACCAAAGAGGGAGAGTTTGTAAGGCTTGAACAGCAGAATATAGACACCGGCCTCGGTTTCGAAAGGGTGACCGCTCTTTTGCAGAAGAAAGATACTGCTTATGAAACAGATTTGTTTCAGCCTCTCATTAAAAAGATTGAGGAGTTTTCAGGGCGTTCTTATCAAAATAATGTGCAGGATTTCAGGGTGATAGCGGACCACTTGAGAGCTGTGTGTTTCACCGCCTCAGAAGGGATTCTTCCTTCCAACACAGGCCGGGGGTATGTACTGCGTATGCTTCTCCGCCGTATGTTCAGGCATGCTTATCAGCTGAACCTTGACTCTGATTTCTACCCGGCTTTGATAGATGAGGTGGCCGGCATTTACGGGAAGGAGTATCAAGAATTAAAAGCAAAACAAGAGCAGATAAAGGAAACGGTAAGAGAAGAAGAAAACAGGTTCGGCCGGACTTTGGACAAGGGGCTCTCCCAGTTTAAGAAACTGGTCAAGGGAAAAGAAAAGAGCATAATTTCGGGAGAGGAGGCGTTTGATCTTTATCAAAGCTACGGTTTTCCTTTGGAGCTGACCCGGGATTTAGCGCGGGAAAAAGGATTAAGGGTGGATGAAAAAGGGTTTCAAAAAGCTTTTGAGGAGCACCGCAACGCATCCCGCAAAGGCGCGGATAAAAAATTCGGCGGGGTGGGTATAGAGCAGCTGGATGATACGGAAGAGGTGCGCCGGGCAACCCGGCTTCACACAGCCACCCATCTGCTTCAATCGGCCCTCAGGGAGGTGCTGGGCGGGCATGTCAAGCAGATGGGTTCCGATATTACTCCGGAGCGTCTGCGGTTTGACTTTTCCCATCCTAACGCTTTAACAAAAGAAGAGGTGGACAAGGTTGAAAAATGGGTTAACGATAAAATAAAGCAGGGACTGCCGGTAACGCGCCGGGAGATGCCTTATGAAAAAGCGGTTGACTCCGGGGCTTTAGCCTTTTTCAAGGCAAAGTATCCTAAAAAAGTTTTTGTTTATACCGTGGGCCGGGAGCCGGCTTCAAAAGAGATATGCGCCGGCCCGCATGTTGAAAATACAAAGGATTTGGGAGTATTCAGAATCACCAAGGAGGAGTCCATAGGCTCCGGTATGAGAAGAATCAAGGCGGTGCTGGAAACCCCGTAGGCTTCAAAGCAGGGACTCAGCCTGTTAAGCTGTATGTAAGTTTAAGTTGTATATAAATAAAATTAATTATTAATTGCATCAATATGGCACGTAAAAAAATATATGATATCAGACCGCCCAGCAAGAAGTCCCCTGTTTCTTTTAAAAAAGAACGCTCTATATTCAGGTCGCCGAATCTGGAGCTGGGGTTTGACCCCGGAGTTTTCCAAAAACTGGGTTTAGGCCGTTTATTCTCCGGCTTGAACATTGTGGTTTTTGCTTTGGTGATTTTGGCCGGGGGCTTTTTATACCTGCATTTCACAGCTTCGGCAGAGATCAAAGTCTACCCCGCTGTCAACAACCTTTCTTTTAAAAAAGAAGCTTCTGCTCGAACCGACATTATGGAGCCGGATTTTGAAAATGCAATTATCAAAGCTCAGCTGCTGACAAGGGAAAAAGAAGTTTCAGGCAGTTTTCCCGCTACAGGGATGAGTGAGACCGCCACCAAGGCAAGGGGCAGGGTAACGGTCATTAATGAGTATCACAGCGACCAGGTTTTAGTGGAAAGCACCCGGTTTCTGTCTGCGGACAGCAAGCTTTTTTACTCTCAGGAGAGGATAGTTATTCCTGCCGGAGGCAGCCAGGAGGTGGGAGTGGAGGCGGCTGAAGCAGGTCTGGATTACAATATCAAACCTACCACTTTTTCCATCCCCGGTCTGCTCGGTTCTCCGCGCTATACTTCGGTTTACGCTGAAAGCGGGGAAGCAATGCAGGGCGGAAGTATTGGCGAGACAGCAATAGTGACGGAAGAGGATGTTGACAAGGCAGAAGACCAGCTCAAACAAAAAGCCGGGACTGAACTCCAGCAGGATTTTCTGCAACTGTCCGGAGCTTCTTTTGAGATTCTGCCGGATTCAATTGAAGTCGAGGTGCTTGAAACTCTGCCTTCAGTGGAGATAGGGACAGCTGTTGCCAGTTTTGACCTTTCTTTGATGGTCAAAGGCGGAGGGCTGGGCTTTCATCGAGGTGAAGCGGAAGAGCTTGCCAGGCAATGGATTGATGAAAAGACGGCTGAGGCGGAAAATTTAAAAGAGGACAGTGTTGCCATAGAGGTGGCCTCCATAAGCAGTGATGCCAGGTCGGGTGAAGCTGAGTTAAGGATAGAGGTCAAGGCAGAACTTATTAAAGAGGTGGATATGGAGGAGCTAAAAAGAAGGTTGATGGGAAAGACAATAAAAGAAACCAGAAGTCTTTTATCGTCTTATTCACAAGTGGAAAAAATAGAGATTCAGATTTACCCTTTTTGGAGGTCAAGAATTCCCAATGACCCGGCCAGCGTAAAACTGGAGCTCGTCTCTCAGTAAGATATTTGACTTTTAGAGAAAAATAAATAATAATACGAACGTGGTAAAGCAAGAAAAAATAAAAAAAGAAGGGCAGGTAACCGAGGCCCTTCCTGATTTGCGTTTTAGGGTAAAACTCGATGACGGAGACGAGGTCCTTGCCAAATTAGCAGGCAAGCTTAGAATGTATAGAATTAAGGTTCTGCCTGGAGACAGGGTGGATGTAGAAGTCAGCCCTTATGACAAAACGCGGGGCAGAATAGTTTGGAGAAAAAAATGAAGATTAAAAGTTCAGTTAAAAAAATGTGCAGACACTGTCAAATCGTGCGCAGAAAGGGCACGGTTTATGTAATTTGCAAGAAAAACCCTAAACATAAACAGAGGCAGGGTTAAAACACAGAGTCAATAAAGATTTGTAATTATGCCAAGAATAGTAGGAGTCAACATACCGGACGATAAACAGGCGCGTATAGCTCTCACCTACATCTACGGAATAGGTGATTCTTTAGCTATGAAAGTTTTGAAGCAGGCGGGAGTTGAACCCACCAGAAAAGCCAAAGACCTGACAGCTGATGAGAAAAGAAAAATAAAAAACATTATTGAAAAAGATTATAAGATTGAAGGAGAACTTAAGCGCCGGAAAAGAGAGGATGTAAGAAGATTAAAAAATATAGATTCCTGGCGCGGAGTAAGGCATGAAAAAGGATTGCCGGTCCGGGGGCAGACCACCAGGGTCAACAGCCGCACGGTAAGAGGCAATGTCCGGCGCACCATGGGTTCGGGTCGAAAAGCCGCTCCATCACCCAAGTAAACAGTTATCGTAAAAGCACGGACACTTTATTATGGGAAAGAAAAGAGTAGTTAAAAAAACAAAAGAAGAGCTGCTGGCTGAGAAAGAAAAGCTGGACAAGGCCCTTGAAAAAGGAGTCAAGGTTGGAACCAAGCGAAGAACGCAGAAAGGAAAAATATACATCAACTCTTCTTATACCAACCTTTTAATGAGCTTGACCGATGAGAACGGTAATGTTTTAGCCTGGGCCAGCGCAGGAACGCTTGGCTTTAAAGGCACCAAGAAGTCAACCTCTTATGCCGCTTCCAAGGTGGCAGAGATGATGGCTAAGAAAGCGGAAAAAATCGGGGTCAATCAGGTTGAAGTGATAGTTAAAGGGCTTGGTTCGGGCCGCAGCTCAGCTTTAAAATCATTAGCTAATTTTGGCTTGGATGTCACCTCTATCAAGGACGAGACGCCCATTCCTCACAACGGATGCAGGCCGCCTAAGCCGAGAAGAATGTAAAAAACGTGACAGATACAGCAACTTAACCGTTTATTATTAGAAATGCCAGAGAGTAAATGTAAAATTTGTAGAAGAGCCGGGGAAAAACTTTTTTTAAAAGGCGAAAAATGTAATTCGCCTAAATGCCCCATGGTTAAAAGACCTTATGCTCCCGGGTTTCAAGGAAAGTCAAAAAGAAGAAAGTATCTTTCGGAGTACGGAAAGCAGCTTAAGGAAAAACAAAAACTGAGGCACCACTACAACCTCAAGGAGAGAAAGTTTAAAAAATACGTTATGGACGCTATCAGCCAAAGAGGTAAAGTGGGAGACACCAGAGAGTATTTTGTAAGGTCCTTGGAAAAAAGGCTGGACAATGTCGTATATCGGCTGGGCTGGGCTGACTCCAGGTCCCAGGCCAGGCAGTTGATAGGCCACGGACACTTAAAGGTTAACGGAAGGAGAGTGAACATTCCTTCGTACGAGGTCCAGGCGGGGGATAAAATAACTCTTAAGGAGAGCTCAAAGAATAAAGCCCACTTTGACCAGCTTCAAGTTAAGCTTAAGAACTATGAAACTCCGCGCTGGCTTAAAATGGATATTAAGAACATCGAAGCCGAGGTTATGGGCAGCCCCAACCTGGAAGATGTTTCTTTCCCTGCCGAAATATCAACTATTTTTGAGTATTATTCACGCTAATTTTTAAATAATATGATTTCACCTCCTCAAAAGACGAAGATACAAAAAAAAGAGGACAATGAGGCCGTTTTTATTATAGAAGGCCTTTATCCGGGGTACGGAACCACCATCGGCAACAGTTTGAGAAGAGTGCTCTTGTCTTCTATGAAAGGTTCTGCTATCACCAAAGTTAGTATAAAGGATGTGTCTCATGAGTTTTCAACTATTCCCGGTGTCAAAGAGGATGTAGTGGCCATCCTTTTAAATCTTAAGGGCGTCCGTTTTAAAAAATTTGGGAAAGGGGCTGTTAAGGTAGAGCTGAAAGCTGAAGGAGAGAAAGAGGTTGCTGCTTCTGATTTCGACCTTCCTTCTCAGCTGGAGCTGATAAATGAAGACCATCATATTGCTACTTTGACCGATAAAAAAGCGAGTTTGGAGATAGAGGCGGAAATAACAGAGGGGGTGGGGTACCAGATGGCTGAAAAAAGAGAAGAAGATTCAAAGATAGGCAGCATCGACCTTGATGCGGTGTACACTCCGGTTTCAAGGGTTTCGTTTAGAATAGAAAACATGAGGGTGGGTAAAAGGACTGATTTTGACCGCCTCATCCTCAATGTTGAAACAGACGGGCGCGCCAGTCCGGAAAAAGTATTTCAGAAAGCGGTTGAGATCCTTAACGAACAGTTTTCCGCTTTGCAGATTGAGGTTGATGAAAAAGGAAAGAAGGATAAAAAAGATGACAAAGAAGATTTGGACCCCTCGGATATAGATATAGACGAGATGAACCTGTCAAGCAGGGTGGCAACGGTTCTCAAGGACAACAGGATAAAAACTTTAGCCGGGTTGACGGCGCGCAGCGAGGAGAATATATCGACCATGGAGGGTATAGGGCCTAAGAGCTTGAAAGAGATTAAAAAAGCTTTAAGCAAAAGAGGTTTGAGTTTAAAGTAAGGGGCGGTTTATGAAGAAGAAGAAAAAAGGAAGAAAATTAGGCAGAGAAAGAGACCAAAGAAAGGCCCTCAAAAAAAGTTTGGCCCGTTCTCTTTTTGTGAGGGAAAAGATTAAAACTACGGAGGCCAAGGCTAAAGAGTTAAGGCCTTGGGCTGAAAAGTGCATTACCAAAGCCAAAAAGGGGGGGTTGAGCAACCGACGCTATCTTCTGCGTTTTTTTGACGAGAAAACCGTTGACAAGATGATTAGTGATTTGGGGCCCAGGTATGAGGACAGGCCGGGAGGGTATACAAGAATCCTGAAGCTCGGTCCGAGAAAGAGTGACGGGGCTGAGATGGCCCTTATAGAGCTGGTGTAAATATGGTAGAGCCGGCCGTGAAGTTAAGAAACTTTGTTAAGAAACTGCGTTATGATTAAAAGAGAGACTCAAAAAATCAATGCTTCAGGCAGAGTGTTGGGCAGGCTGGCCAGCGAGGTGGCCCAGCTTCTTCAGGGAAAGCACAAACCGAGTTATGTCCCCCATCAGGATATGGGAGACTTTGTGGAGATTGAAAACGTGCACGAGATCAAGCTGACAGGCAAAAAATGGGAGCAAAAAGAATATTTTTCTCACTCCGGATATCTCGGCCACGACAAAAAGACACCTATTAAAAAGGTGTTTGAAAAAGACCCGGCCGAGGTTTTAAGAAGAGCGGTGTGGAACATGCTTCCTAAAAATAAGCTTAGGAAGCCCCGCATGAAAAGATTGAAGTTTCAGTGAAATAAATTTAGTAAAATATTATGGCAGAGGAAAAAGAACAAAAACTGGATTATTACGAAGGCGTCGGCCGGAGAAAGACAGCCACAGCCCGGGTTCGGATTTGGCCTGAGAAAAAGTACGAATTCACTGTTAACGGAAAAAAGTTAGAAGATTTTTTCTCCAGCGAGGGGTTGATAAAAAAGGCAAAATCTCCTCTGGAGATGTTTAATATAGATTCCAAGTTCGGCATCACCGTTCACGTCAAGGGCGGAGGGGTTACCGGCCAAGGAGAAGCCATCCGGCACGGACTGTCCAGGGCTTTAGTTGAGTACAACCCCGATTGGAGACCGAAGCTGAGTAAAAAAGGGTTTTTGACCCGTGACCCGAGAATGAAAGAAAGAAAGAAGCCGGGACTGAAAAAAGCCCGCCGTGCACCTCAGTGGGGGAAGCGATAAAGTTAATTTGATTATGCTCAAAGACCTTATTAACGGATTTTACAGGGATTCTTTTGAATCCAGAGAGCGCGCCTATTTTTATGTCAGCGACGTGGGTAAATGCCCCCGCGCTCTTTATTTTCACTTTAAAGATGTTCCTCGAGAAAGACCGGACCCCAGAGTTCTCCGGATTTTTGACGAAGGGGAGTACACTCACCGCCGGCTTTTAAGTGTTCTTTACAGCCTGGGGATTGTTCAGGCCAGCGAGGTGCGCACCCCGCCTGACGACCTTATTCACGGCCGTACTGACGCTATCGTCACTTTGAACGAAAAACCTTATATCGTTGAGTTTAAAAGCAGCGCCGGCTACAAGTTCACCAAACTGAAAGAGCCCAGACAGGACCATGTGGACCAAACCCAGCTTTATATGCATTATTTCAATATTCCCCGGGCTATCCTTCTTTATGAAAACAAAAACACCCAGCACCTTAAGGAGTTTGAGCTGGAATACGATGAGGAACGGGTCGAAGACCTGATCAAGGGGTTTGAATTTTTAAGAGGCCAGATAGAAAAAGACATCATACCTGAGATTCCGGCTGATATCCCCAAGTGGAGGTGTCGTTATTGCGAGTACCGCACCGAGTGCATAAAACAAAAGCATAACAGCGATTAAGCGGAGAACAACCTTAAAATGGTTTTGAGATGAATAATCTTTCTTGAGAAAGAAAGAAAAGTTTTTCCCTCCCTAAATCAAAATATATCTCAGGCGAGCTGACACTTATTATCTCCCAGGCCTGTGCTTTATCCCGGTTATCGATCTCGATAACTTTAATTTTTGTTTCAGGTTTAGAGTCTTGATCTGTACTTGTCTGCTCCGAGAGGACCAGGTAGCTGTTGTTCCACCAGAAAACTTGTTTTATCTCTCCTGAAAAACGGGCCAGAAAAGCGATTTCTCCTCGGGAATATAAGGGCTGGACCCGATGTTCTTTAATAAATAAAACCTTAATTTCGTTTTTATTCCAGAGGGCCATTTTTGTTCTGTCAGGAGAAAGAGACCAGGCACGAACACCGGCTTCTATTTCTTTGAAGGCCATTTCTTCCCGGTCAAGCTGGTAAAGAGTTCGGTCGGACAGTATAAATATCTCTGAATCAAAGATCATCAACTGCGGGTCCTGCTCCAGGGAAGGCAGGAGAAAAGGAAGGAGCTGGTTGTTTCCGTTGAGGTCCGACTTATTCAAATTTCCTTGCTGGTCTATCCAATAAATGTCTCTGCCGTGAAAAGAAAGGGATTCAAAGTTTTCTATTATCACTTTCTCTTTCTGGTCGGCTAGATTAATACTCAAAAGAGAGGTTTCTTTCTGTTCTAAGGAGGTTTTGAAATAGAGGAGGTCCGGGTTCTGAGGGGCAAAGAAAACAGGCTCCGCCTGGGGTAGGAGAGAAGTATCTTCCGGAAGGGCGGGTAAAATATTTTCCAGTTCATCGGAAAAAGCATCCAGGGGCAGAAAATAAATTTCTTCCTCGGTTTTTAAGAGTATCTTTTTTTGGTCCATAAGCCAGATAGTTTTCTCGAGATCCAGGGGAGCGGTTCTGTTGTTGACAAGAGTGGTTATGCTTTCCTTCTCCAGGTTCAGAATATTTAAACTCCAAGATTCATTTTCCGAGTTTTGTTTTTGAAAAAAGATTAATTCTGCGCCGGGGCCCACCCAAATATCTTTAATATTTTTATCTAAGAGTTGAGTTTCAAGCTCTGGCACCAGTATTACATTTTTGGCGCTGGTTACGGCGCCTTCTCTTACCTCCAGATTTTTCTCCCAGTTTTTGTAGTCTGCTTTTTGAACGGTGACCCGGTAACTGCGGGGGAGAAGGTTTTCAATCAGAGTAGAACCGAAAACCAGGCTTGTTCTTTTCTCTTTTTTTCCATTGATCGAAACCTGAGCCTGGCGGGGCTCGCTATAAACAAAAATAGCTCCGGTTTTTACCAGTTTTTTTTGGGAGAAGTCGAACCGATATCCGCGGGAGTATAAGACCATGGTCGAGGCAAGCAGTAAAAAAACAACAGCTCCGCTTATGGTTAACGCTAATTTGATTCTCTTTTTCATATTTATTTATGTGTTTGTCTATCATAACTAAAAACCTTTGTTTTTCAAATCCCTACAAGGGTCAGCCTCCATTTGACACAGCCCTTGATTTAGGTTTAAAATGAACGAGATGAACCTTATAAGTTTCGTCACAACTATGCGAAGCTCTGTTATAATTTTTAGCTTATTAATACACGGCCATGGCTGATTATTTTGTTATTCACGGCAATAAGCCCTTGAGGGGTGTGGTGCAGATAAGCGGAGCCAAAAACAGCGCTGGACCGCTTTTGGCTGCCACCCTGCTGACAAAGAAAGAATGTTTGATAGGCAATCTTCCTCTGGTAGAGGATGTTTTCAACCTTCTCACCATTATGAAAAGCATGGGGGAGGAGGTAGAATGGGTGGAGCAGCACAA
>CAZCSI010000005.1:0-8217 GCA_964501525.1 uncultured Candidatus Saccharibacteria bacterium
AAAAGATAAAACTGAGCTCCTACTGGGAAACCTTGGAGCCCGCAAAAAACGAGTACGAATTTTCAGAACTGGATTGGTATATTAAAAAAGCGGAAGAACATGAAGTCCAGGTTTTTCTGGTAGTAGGGATGAAAACTCCCCGCTGGCCCGAGTGCCATATCCCCGCATGGGCTTATGAGCTCTCCCCGCAGCAAAAGGAGGAGCGGGTGCGCGCCTTAGTAAAAAAGGTTGTCAGCCGTTATGAAAAAAGCCCTGCTGTCTGGGCCTTTCAGATAGAAAACGAACCTTTTCTTGCCTTTGGCGTCTGTCCTGAACGGCCCAAGGGCTTTTTAACGGAAGAGGTCGAGGTCGCCAGGCAGGAAACGGATAAGCCGATTATAATATCGGACAGCGGAGAGTGGTCTTTCTGGTCAAGGGTGGCGCGTATCGGTGATATGGTGGCCACCACGATCTACCGCCGCGCCTGGTTTGACGAACTGAACCTTTACACCACCTACCCCTTGCCCCCGGTTTTTTACCGGCGGAAGGCCCTTGTAATAAACTGGCTGTTCAACAAAAAAGTGATCTGCGGAGAACTTCAGGCAGAACCGTGGGCGCCGGTCTTCCTCACCGAGGTTTCCCTTGAGGAGGAAGAGAAAACTATGAGCCCGGAGAAGTTTGAGGAAATCATTGGTTATGCCCGCAGAACAGGAATAGATGAGTTCTATCTGTGGGGCGCCGAGTGGTGGTACTGGCTCAAGCAGGAAAGAAATGACCCGTGGTACTGGGAAAGGTCACGCTCTCTTTTTCTTGAAAACGACTCTCCTTTGCAGTAACATAAAGTTGCAGCAGCATAAAGTTGGTAATATACGATTACAGCAAGATAAAGGCCGAAGCCGGAGTGGCGGAACTGGCAGACGCGCATCACTCAAAATGATGTGGACTTCGGTCCATGAGGGTTCGACTCCCTCCTCCGGCACCAACTATGAGCAAAGGCAGATCCCACTTCAGACTTCGGGCTTGAATTTCACCTCGCCCTGCCTGATAAGTTTCGGCTCTCCGGCACTAAGGTCGACAACAGTGGACGGATGAGCTAAAGGTGTTTCGCCGTTGTCCAAAACCAAATCGGGACGAGAACCCCGATTTTTAAATTCCCTGATTATCGTTTTAGAATCCAGAGGCGAAGGCCGGCCTGAAATATTGGCCGAGGTTTGAGCCAAGGGAAAGTTTATTTTTTGAAAAATAGTGTTAAGCAGTTCGTATTCCGGAACCCTGATACCAATAGTGTCTTCAGTACCTATGCCGGAAGGAAACTCTCTTCTTTTGCTCAAAACAAAAGTAATCCTGCCTGGCCAGTATTGACGCAATAAAGCTTCCTGCTCCTCGCTGATCTCTGCGTATCTTTTAGCCATACTCAGGTCTTTAACGAAAATACCAATCGGGTTATTTCTGTCCCTATCTTTGATGTCGAATATCTTATCCACTGTTTCTTTTTGTTCCGCATGACCCAAAAATCCGTAAACCGTGTCCGTAGGAAGAGCAGCCACCCTGCCTTGTTTCAAGAAGCTGACCACCTCTTCCAAGTTTTCTCTTTTAATTATCTTCACAATCTTTCCCAAGCCAACTTAACCGCGCCTGCAACCGGCTCAACCCCGGGCTGGATAAACTCTACCTCCGCAACCTCTTTCCTGACCGCATCGGTAACGGTTTTGAGTACAAGCACAGAGTTGAACATACTGCCCACAAAAACCAGGGGAAACCTGCTTTCGAATTGAAGCTGGTCTACAGCAGCTAACAGGGTCTTAGCCAATTCTCTGCCGGCCTGCTCCATTATGCGTTGGGATGTTTTATCTCCCTGCCGGCTGGCCTGGTCGCAAAAAATAGAAAAAAGAGGAACCATCTTAAGCGGTTGCTCGTAAACCTCGCGCAAAAGCTCATCAACACCGCTTACACCGAGCTCGGTTAAAGCGATATCTCCCAGTTCGGTCTCGGGGCCCCGGCCGTCCCAATCAGAAACAACAGCCTGAAACGCTTTTTGACCCACCCAAAAAGCGGAGCCCTTGTCTTCAAGCCAGCCCCACCCGCTTACTTTCGCCTCCCGGCCCTTGTTCCATCCATGAGCTACACATCCCGTTCCCCCTATCAATACCACCCCGTTGTTTTTGTCCGTACCCGAACGAAAAGCCACCAGCTGGTCGCTGACAATCTCAATTTTCTTTCTCAAATCTTCAGCAAGCAAACTCTCTATTTTATCTGCTAAATAAGGCTGCTCCTCGACCGAGGCCAACCCGACCACAACCTTGGCCACCTGTTCAAAACGGCCGAACTTTTCAATAAGCTCCGTTAATATACGGGCGCAGGCCTCAACACCCACATTGCGTGGAGAGGAAGCTCCGGCCCTTATTGTCTCAATTCGGTTTCCTTTCTCGTCAGCCAGGACAGCAGTTGTCTTGGTTCCTCCCCCATCAATACCTATTACATATTTCATATTCTCTTTATATTAAAACTTACTTCATCTTGAGCCTTGTTGGCGTATTCTTTTGTCAAAGACCCGGCTTTTTGCAGAGCTTTTTCCCCTATCTTTTCCTCGCCGCAGCCGCGCAGCAGAGTAGTGGGGCCGGGCACCTCGCTCAACTCTATTAAAATATCACCCGGTCGGGCCAGCTGTTTAAGTTTTAAGTTCTCTTTATGGTCCCGGCCGACCACGATTTTTACCTTCCCCTCCCAAAAATGCCGGCCTGTTTTCAAAACCTGAACATCGTTGCTTTCCAAATCAGGACACAGCTTTAAAAGCCGGCTCAGTCTTTTGGCAAACTCTTTTTCACACAGGATGCACCCGCCTGCCGGAGCAGGGTAGTGTTCAATATTCCACTCCCCGGCTAAGCTTATCTGTTTCTTTCTCTGCCGCCCCTCAATGGCAAAAAGCTGTTGCCTGTCCACCCAGTGCTTTTTCTCGGGAATCGTTTCTTTTAAAAGTTTAGCAGACAAAGGCCGCAGCAGATAGCCGTTTAACCCCGACTCCTTTTTAATAATCTCCATCGCTTTTTTGTTCTGGCTCATAGGCCTTTCTCCCAGCACCTCGCCCGTAGCTACAAAATCAAACCCCTCTTGCCCCATAATTTCCTTTGCTTTTTTAAGCATTAGAAGGTGGCAGTCAAGACAGGGGTTCATACCGCTGCCCCGGCCGTATTCCGGTTTTTTCACCTTGTCCAAAAACTCCTCGGAGATGTCAACCGTAATCAAGGGGACACCTAAGGCCCGGGCAGAGTCTACTGCCTGGTCAGCACTGAAAAAATCAGTTGTAAAAACAAGGCAGGTTGTTTCTATACCCTGCCTTTTCAAGGCTTCCGCTGCCAGAATAGAGTCCAGACCGCCGGAAAAAAGCACTAATCCTCTTTTGTTTTTTTTATCGGCCACCGAAATTTTGTTTATCTATGTTATTCAATCATTATAGCAAATGAAAAAACTCCTCCCAATAAGGAAGGAGTCTGGGTGAGAAATAGAAGAGCAAAAGAGCAAAAATGATGGTTGAGGGGGGAGGCGGGAGGAAAATCCCTCCGTGGAGAAAACGTATGCCGCCTCTCCCCTTTACCATCTTTATATTAAAAAATAAAAAAGGGGTTGTCAAGACCCTTTGCTTCAAAGCACATATTTCCCGCATTACCGTTGTCCGATCAGCACCCTTAAACTAGTGGCCGATGTTTTTCTCAACCAAGGAATGCGGGGTAATATGAGTATCGGGGCCGATCATAACTCCGGGCATAAGAGAAACGTGAATCCCTGTTTTAACATTGTCTCCCAAAACAACCCCCATTTTTGCACGGCCGGTGTCAACCATCTCTCCTTTAACCAGGGTTTTGATGTTCTGTTCGTCAAAGCGAAGATTAGCCGTTATGGTTCCCGCGCCCAAATTACAGCCTCTGCTTATTATGGAGTCGCCTACATAACTGAGGTGGCCGATACAGCTCTTCTCACAGATTAAAGAGGATTTGATCTCCACTGCCTGGCCGATACGGCACCCTTTTTCTATGACAGTAAGGGGGCGGATGTAGCTGTTAGGGCCGATGTCACACCCTTCTCCAATAAAAGCCGGACCCTGGATATAAGAGCCGCTTCGCACCAGGGTTCCGCGGCCGATAAAAACCTGGCCTTTGACAAAAGCGCCCCTTTCCACCTTGCCCTTTATTTCAGAGTTGATTTCCTGGAGAAAAATCTGATTGGCATCAAGCAGGTCCCAGGGATAGGAAACCGGCTTCCAGTCATAAGCCCGGGCCCAGTAAACTTTTTGTATCCGAGATAGTTTTTGAATATAGTCCGTAATCTCGTACTCGCCTCTTTTGGAGATCTCTATCTTTTGTTCCAACACTTTCTTAGGAAGGTGGTAAACTCCGATGTTAGCCCATTCTGAAACCGCGGTTTCGGGTTTTTCAATCAGCCCCTTGACTAAATTTTTCTCGGTCAGCACCGCTCCGTACCGAGAGATATCCTTCACCTTTTTAGCTAAGATGCAGGGAAAGCTTTTCAAAGCGTTTTCTATCCCTGCCCGGCCGTAAATGTCGTCTCCGTTCAAAACCAAAAACCTTTCTCTTAAAACAGGTTCAGCGCACTGGAGAGCGTGGCCTGTTCCCAGCCTCTCTTTCTCCACTACATACTTGATCTCCACCCCGTTATGCCTGTTTCCCAGGGCTTTTTCTATCTCTTTTTTGTTGCTGCCGACAACAAGCACCACCTCTTCTACAAAGTCTGACAGTATATCAATTTTTCTCTCCAATATTGATTTTCCTAAAATAGGAAGAGACGGCTTGGGCCGCGTTACAGTCAAGGGCCAGATACGGAGTCCGTTTCCAGCCGCTAAAATTACTGCTTGTTTTGTTTTCATTGCTGTTTTTGAACTAATGAAAGAATAGTATCAGCCACCTTGTCCGGGTCATGCTCAACAGGGCCTTCATCCCATACCAGTT
This sequence comes from uncultured Candidatus Saccharibacteria bacterium, assembly GCA_964501525.1. Taxonomy (GTDB): domain Bacteria; phylum Patescibacteriota; class Minisyncoccia; order Minisyncoccales; family CAYTKG01; genus CAYLVJ01. The sequence continues at coordinate 4,941 of CAZCSI010000005.1, forward strand.
CTCGAGCTATAAATTTATTCTCGGACGGATTTTTTCGGGGCCGGACCATGTCTATAAGCTCAGGGTGGCTTTTTTTGTATTCCTTTATCCTGCTGGAGTCCGGAAACTGAGAATTATAAACAACAAAGTCCAGCTCAGAACCCAGCCATTGTTCTATCTGTTCTGAAAAATCTTCAACACTGAAATTATTGGTTTCTCCCTTCTTGCTCATAAGATTAACGATATAAGCGGTTTGACTTCTGCTGTCTCGGATCGCCTCTGCCACCCCGCCCACCAGCAGTATCTGAGCCAGAGTGGAATAGAGGTCGCCGGGGCCTATGACGACAAGGTCCGCTTCTTTAATCGCTTTCAAGGCCGGCTGATAAGCTTTAGCAGGCGGCTCTAAAAATATTTTTTCAATGCTTAAGTTCGGATCATGTTCAGGCCTGTCAATACTTCCCTCGCCTCTCACCACCCTTCCGTTCTCCAGGCAGGCGCACACTTCTGACTTGTCCAGAGTCACAGGAAAAACCTCGTGCTGTATGTTAAGGAACTGCTTCAGCTCGTTAACCGCGTCTCCGTACTCCTTGCAGTTCAGCTCCAGAGCCATAATCAGCAGGTTGGCAAAGTTATGACCTGCCAGCTCTCCAACCTGAAAGCGGTAGTCAAAAAGCTTTTCAATCACGGGCGAGGTGTTGGCCAGCGCAATAAGAGCTCTTCTCAAATCACCCGGAGCCCTGATATCATACTCCTGTCTTAAACGGCCGGTGGAGCCTCCGGTGTCAAGCATAGCGCACACTACCGAGATCTCTACCCTTTTATTTTTCAACCCTGCCAATACACCTTTAGGCATAGCGTTGCCCCCGCCCAAACATGTAATTTTAGGATTTGTCATGACAGGCCAATTCAAAAGCCCTGATATTGATATCCAAATACTTCTCGGGCACAATTCTTTTTAAGGCCTTGACCAAGCTGTTCTTTTGAATAGGAATCAGCCTCGAACAAACAATATGAGAGAGAAGATAAACACCGGCTACAACCTCCTTGCCCAGCTCTTGTTTACAGGTCCGGGAGGCAGGAACAAGCTCCCAGCTGTAAGGAAGGTCTTTTATCTGCTCCATAACTTTTTCTTTTTCCGGAGCCAGGTCGTAAGCTAGATATTTTTCATTAATGGCGAACCGGGTTCCCTGATAGGCGAACTCAACAGCCCTGAGAGCTTCTGTCATCTCCAGAGCGATAATAAAATCAGCGTCTCCTTTTCCAACAAGAGGAGAAAAAACCTCTTGACCCATTCTCAAGTGGCCCGTCACCGTGCCTCCTTTTTGAGAGAGTCCGTGCAGCTCAGAGGTCCTGACACTTTTACCCTGCACAAAAGCTGCTTCAGCTAAAATACGGAGCAGGGTAATCACCCCCTGTCCGCCTGTTCCCGTAATTATGATGTTGAAAACTTTTCTATCCGCCATAACGTAGTTTCATGTGTTTATACATGGTTTCATATATTTATACGTAGTTTCATATATTTATACGTAGTTTCATGTGTTTATGATTATATTCAGTTTTGTAAATCTCGCACTAAGCGCTGTTTATCTTTCTAACGAATAAAAAGGCACGGACTGCGGGCTATTATCACTGAAACTTTATCTTTTTCCAAAAACTCTTTAATGGTTTCTTTCAAAACCTCTCTTTCTTTCAAAGGGTCAACGGTTTTCACATTCTCGACACCCAGGGCGCGCACAACTTCTTCAATCTCTATTTTTTCTCCGGGGTTGGGCTGCTGTCCGGTCATAGCCGTAATACTGTTGTCCATAACTATAATAAGAGGGTTTGATTCGTTAAACACTATATTGGCCAGAGCCGGCATGCCGGCGTGAAAAAAAGTAGAGTCTCCGATAAAAGCGATCAGCTTCTGCTCCGGGTCCGCTTTTTTAATACCGTGTGCAATGCCCAATGAAGAACCCATACAGGAAAGATAGTCTTGAAGCCCGAGAGAGGGTATGCCGGCCATCATATAGCAGCCGATATCGCCTCCAAAAACCACTTTGTTTTCATCTGCAACCTGTTTCACTGCGCCGAAGGTTATCCAGTAAGGGCATCCCGGACAAGGCCGGGCTCCTCGTTTTTTGACCGAGACGGTTTTATCCGGCTCGGGCATTCTTAATTTCTCACCGGTAACCTTGATCAACGCCTTTACAACCAGACCGGGGTTAAGCTCTCCTGTCATAGGAAGCAGGTTCTTGCCGTGAATCTCCACCCCGGGGTTTGATTTTTTAGCCAGCCGCTCCACCTCTTTTTCTATCCACGGCTCCAGCTCTTCAACCACTATTATTCTCTTTTTTTGTTCAATAAATCTCCGGATCTTTTGTTCAGGCAAAGGATAAAAGATTCCGATTTTCAGAATGGGAAGCCTCAACTTTAAGACATCAAGGGCCTCCTTGACATAAAGATAAGAAACTCCGGAAGCGATGACGCCCACCTCTTTTTCAGGCCCCTCAATCCTGTTAAGTTTAGATTTTTCAGAGATTTTTTTTGCTCTTTCCAGCTTATCCAACAGCTCATCTTTCATCTCCAAAACACGTGGAGGCATGGTTATAAACCTCCTCTTGTCTTTTACAAACTCTCCTTTTTTCTGCTTCCCGCCCACTGATATTCTGCCCAGCTCAACAGGAGCTCTTTGGTGTGAAACCCTGGTGGTAAGGCGGACCATAACTGGAATGTCCAGCTTGTCAGAGAGCTTAAAGGCGGTCTTGGTAAACTCCTTGGCTTCTTCGGGGTCAGCCGGCTCCAGGGTGGGAATGTGAGCCAGGTGAGCTACAGCCCGCGAGTTTTGTTCCGACTGAGCAGAGCTGTGGCAAGACGGGTCGTCCGAAACAGCTATCACAGTCGGCCCCTTGCTGCCTGTGTATAGAAAAGGCAGGAGCGCCTCCTGAGCTACATTAAGCCCAAAATGCTTCATCGCCACCAAGGTTTTTAGGCCGGAAAAAGAGGCGCCCACTCCCGCCTCCATCGCCACCTTTTCATTGGATGAATATTCGAAATAAAAGCCCTGGCTGATAGGCGTTTCCTGTTTCTTGATAAGATAAAAGCTGTTGCCTATTTCCGAAGCAGGAGTGCCCGGGTAAGTGGCTACAAAATCAACTCCGTACTCCAACGCGCCCCGCACCACGCCTTCGTTGCCCAATAAAATTTCTTTTTTAGCTTTAGATAAAATGTTCATATCTTCATAGAAAGCTCATACCATTAAACTGGTTAGGAGTTATAATAAAACTTTTTTAGTCAAAACTTTTTAGTTAAACTTTTT
>CAZCSI010000005.1:8317-28629 GCA_964501525.1 uncultured Candidatus Saccharibacteria bacterium
AAACTTTTTAGTTAAACTTTTTCTACCAGACTTCTTATATATTAACACATCTGACCCTTCTACTCCACAGTTACGGCCTTAGCCAGTGAGCGGGGATGGTCCGGATCAAGGCCCCGTCCCGTTGAGACATAGTAAGCAAAAAGATGAAGGGGCACAACACTTAGAATAGGGGAGATGATCTCCGGACAAAAAGGCAGATAAACAACATCATCAGCCAGCTCCTTTATTTTTTCGTCACCCTGCGTGGCAACAGCGATAACTTTTCCGTTTCTGGCTTTGACCTCTTCCACGTTAGAAATCATTTTTTCATAAACCGAGTCCTGAAGGCACAATGCAACTACGGGAAACTCATCGTCAATAAGAGCGATGGGGCCGTGCTTCATCTCGGCCGCACCATAACCTTCCGCGTGGATATAAGAGATTTCTTTCAACTTTAAAGCACCCTCCAAAGCTACGGGAAAGTTGTATTTTCTTCCTATAAACAGAAAGTTGTTGTAATTTTTATACTTCCGGGACAAAGCTTTAATCTTGTCTTCCTGGTCAAGAATTTTTTCAATCTTCTCGGGAACCGCATTCAAACCTTTGATTATCTCCCGACCCTTTTCTTTACTCAGTCCTCTTTTTCTGGCTAAAAACAAGGCAACAAAACAAATCGCAGTCAACTGGGATACAAAAGCCTTGGTTGAGGCCACTCCTATCTCGGGTCCGGCGCGAAGATAAACTCCCGCCCTTGTTTCACGGGCAATAGAAGAACCGACAACGTTGACAACACCCAAGGTAAGCATCCCTGCCTCGTTCGCTTTTTTCACAGCAGCCAAAGTGTCAGCAGTTTCTCCGGACTGGGATACGGCGATAAAGGCGGTCTTGGAGTCAAGAGGCATGGAGCGGTATCGGAACTCAGGAGCATACTCCACCTCAACCGGGATTCCGGCCAGTTCTTCCAGCATATACTCGCCTACCAGGCAGGCGTAATAAGAGGTGCCGCAGGCAGAGAGAATTAAACGCTCTACTGATTCCAGCTCTTTAGCCACCTCCTCCAATCCTCCCAGCCGGGCATCTCCGTCTTCAAGGTCAAACCGGCCCCGCATCACGTTTCTCACCGCATCAGGTTCTTCAAAGATCTCTTTAAGCATAAAGTGGGGAAACCCCGACTTTTGGGCATCTTCTATCTCCCATTCTATTTCCTGTATCAGCTTCTTTTTTTTATTTAAAGAGGCATCCATTGTCACCACCTTGTCCGGAAAAAGCAAGGCTATCTCCCCGTCATCAAGATAAACCACCCTTTTAGTACGGCTCACCAAAGCAGAAGCATCAGAAGCGACTAAATTTTCTCCCTCTCCTATACCGATCAAAACCGGGGAAGAGTTGCGCGCCACCACTATCTTGTCCGGGTCTTCTTGTGCTATGACCGCAAGGCCGTAAGCCCCCTCCACCAGCCGTAAGGCCTTCATCACCGCCTGCTCCAAGCTGCCGTTAAAAAACTTTTCTATCAAATGGGCCAAAACCTCGGTGTCCGTATCCGAATAAAAAGAATGGCCTTCCTTGATCAATTGTTTTTTCAGCTCTTTATAGTTCTCTATAATGCCGTTGTGCACCAAAAAAATATTTTCCCGGCAGCCGTGATGCGGATGAGCATTCTTTTCCGTCACCCGGCCGTGCGTTGCCCAGCGGGTATGGTACAGAGCAGGGGTGCCCGTCAATCCGGAGTTGATAAACTTTTGTTCCAAATTGGAAATCCTGCCCACTGCTTTAAGGCACTTCCCTTCTTGAGATTGAGAATCCAAAACAACCAGCCCGGCTGAATCATAGCCCCGGTATTCAAGTTTTTTTAAAAGCTCGAGCCCCAAACCCGGGTTTTTGTTTTTTCCGATATAGCCGACTATGCCGCACATTTTAATCTGTAATTATAATTAATCCCTGCTCTCCAATCCTTAATGTCCACTCAAAACAGACCTCCATGTGTTTATTTACCGTCAACCACGAAGTTAATCAGTTTGTCAGGCACAAAAACCACCCTTTTTATCTTTTTTTCCTTCAGCCATTTCTGCACTTTTGAGCTGGCAAAAGCAATCTCTTTCGCCTCTTCCTCGGCCAGGCCGGCTTCAACCTCTATCTTGTCCCTCACTTTGTTGTTCACCTCCACCACCAGCGTGACCTTCTCTCTCTGCACCAGCTTCGGGTCATAATCAGGCCAGGATTTTTGGTGGACGCTGAACTCTTCACCCATTCTCTGCCACAACTCCTCTGTTATGTGAGGCGCAAAAGGCGCCAGAATTTTAATAAACTTTTTCGCATCTTTTTTACAAAGCCCTTTCCCTGCAGACGCCCACTGGTTTTTAAACTCCATCATAGACGCCAGGGCCGTATTATACTTAAGCGCCCCCGTATCCTCTGTTACCTTTTTAATGGTGCGGTGAAAAGCTTTTTCAAGTTTTAATGGTGTCGGTTCGTCCGAAGACTCCGAAACCAGACTCCAGACATCATTCAGAAAACGATGCGTACCCATAATCCCGCTGTCCGTAAAATCACCGCCCTGGTCAAAAGGCCCTAAAAACATCAGGTAGGTGCGGAAAGTGTCCGCCCCTAATTTTTGAATATAATTGTCGGGGACAATCAGATTGCCCCGGCTTTTGCTTATTTTCGACCCATCCTTGGTTAAAAGGCCGTGGGCGTAAAACCTTTGAAAAGGCTCTTCAAAATCAATAAGCCCCAGGTCATGGAGAACCATAGTGATAAAACGGGCATACATAAGGTGGAGGACAGCGTGCTCAGCCCCCCCTATATACATATCAACCGGCAGCCACTTTGAGGTGACCTTTTTATCAAAAGCTGTTCGGTCCGCATTTTCCAGGTCAACAGTCGGATAGCGTAGAAAATACCAGGAGCTGTCCAGAAAAGTGTCTGAAACGTCCGTTTCCCTTTCTGCAGGCCCGCCGCATTGAGGACATTCGGTTTTAACCCAATCCTCAAGCTGAGTCAGAGGCGAATCTCCTTTTCCTTGAGGCTGGTAGTTTTCCAGATAAGGAAGTTCTACAGGCAGGTCTTTTTCCGAAACAGGGACCCATCCGCATTTTTTACACTTGACCATGGGAATGGGCGGACCCCAGTAGCGCTGGCGGGAGATACACCAGTCGCGCAGTCTGTAATTGACCTCCCGGACGCCGAACCCCTTCTGTTCTGCATCTTTTGTCATCTTCTCCCGCGCCTGAACAGAATCCAAGCCGTTGAACTCTCCGGAGTTAACCAGCCTGCCCTCTCCTGTCCAGCAGTCGCTTTCCACCTTAACCTCTGTCTGGGCTCCCGAGGCCTCATCCATCAAGCTTTTGGAATAAACACTGAGAGGCTCGGGGTCAATAACCTTGATAACGGGCAGATTATATTTCTGAGCGAAATCGTAATCTCTTTCGTCGTGGGCCGGAACCCCCATAACGGCCCCTGTGCCGTAATCCATAACCACGAAATCAGCCACAAAAATAGGAATCTTCTGTCCATTGAAAGGGTTAACCGCCTTGCCCCCCGTTCTCACCCCTGTTTTTTCTTTCAAAAGCTGGGTTCTCTCTAAAAATGATTTTTTTCTTGCTTTTTCCTTGTAAGCTTCCACCTCTGACCTCTGCTCTTCCACGGTCAGCTTATTCACCAGAGGATGCTCCGGAGCCAGAACTATAAAGCTGGTTCCGTAAACCGTATCGGGCCGTGTGGTAAAAACAGAGATTGTCTCGCTCAGTTCTTCTATTCCGAACTCAAGCCGCGCCCCTTCGGACCTCCCGATCCAATTTTTCTGCATCTCCTTGATTCTTTTGGGCCAGTCGATCTTTTCTAAATTGTCAAGCAGTCTTTCTGCGTACTCGGTAATCTTGAAAAACCACTGCTCCAGTTTTTTCTGAAGCACTTCGCAGTCGCATCTTTCACACCGGCCCCTAATCACCTGCTCGTCCGAAAGAACCGTCTTGCACCCCGGACACCAGTTAACGCTGGCCCGCCTTCTTTCAACCAAACCCTTGTTGTACATCTTAATGAACAGCCACTGGGTCCATTGATAGTACTGCGGGTCATAGGTTTCTACGGTGTTTCTCCAGGCATACCCGTTGCCCGTTGTTTCAAGCTGCTTGTAAAAATTCTTTTCGGTTCTTTCGGCTACATCACGGGGGTGCTCGCCCACCTTGAGAGCATAGTTCTCGGAATGAATTCCAAACCCATCTAAACCAATCGGCTCCAAAACATCAAGCCCCTGCATTCTTTTAAACCTTCCGTAAATATCGGCGCCTGTAAAAGCATACATGTTGCCCACATGAAGCCCTTCGGCCGACGGATAGGGGAACATCATCAGGTTATAAAAAGGCTTGTCGGTTTTTTCAAGGTCGGGCTGATAAACTCCTTCTTTTCTCCACTTTTTTTGCCACTTTTCTTCAATTTTTAAAGGATTATAACTCATAATCTGGGAAATAATATTTTACTTTGCTTGAGAGGGGTTCCGCTTTGAATTCCGGCTCGGCTGGCGCTGTCAAGCGGCGCCTCCCCAAGCAAACCTTTAATATCCAACATCTCAGCTATCGCTTTTGAGGTTTGCGGCAGAAAAGGATAAATCTGCCAGGCTGTCTGATACAGCCCCTCCAAAAGACCGTAAAGAACCCAGTTCAGCTCCTCCCTCTCTTTCTGCTGAAACAGCTCCCAGGGTTTACTCTTTTCAATATAGGTGTCCGCCTCGCTGATAAAGTTCCATATGCAGGCCAGGGCTTCGTTAAAACGGTAGCTTTGTATACTGTTATCCAGGTCCTGCCGGGCCCGGACCCAGTTGTAAATATCCTGTCCCTCTCTCAGGGGGTGTTTTTGCGGGTCGCGGTTTATCTCGGGCACCACGCCTCCGCAGTATTTTTCCGCCATGGACAAAACACGGCTGACAAAATTACCCAATCCGTTGGCCAGGTCCGCATTGTATCTCTGCTCAAACCTTTGATAAGAAAAATCTCCATCCTCAAAAGGTGAAAATTCCCGTAAAAGAAAATATCTGACGGGTTCAGACCCGTATTTTTCCACCAGGTCGAAAGGGTCAACAACATTACCCAAACTTTTAGACATTTTCTGCCCCTCGGCTGTTATGAAACCGTGGATCAATATTTGTTTGGAGTTAGGAAGACCGGCTGACATAAGCATGGCCTGCCAAGTAAGCGACTGCTGACGCAAATTATCTTTGCCCGCCACCTGAACACCGGGCCAGAAAGCGTTGAATTTTTCTTTATCATCCGGCCAGCCCAGAGCGTTGACATAGTTGGTCAGGGCATCGTACCAAACATACAAAACCTGCTCCTCGTCCCCGGGTACAGGTATACCCCAGGGCATCCTCTCCTTAATTCGGGAAACGCTGAAATCCTCCAACCCTTGCTCTACAAATCTTTTAATCTCGTTCAGTCTTTTTCGAGGCATAACAAAATCAGGATTTTCCCGGTAAAACTTTAAAAGCCGGTCCTGGTATTTTGAAAGACGGAAAAAATAGTTTTCCTCCTCAATAACCTTTAGTTCCCGGCCGGGATGCAGAGGGCACCTGCCCTGTTCCAGCTCAGAGTCCGTTTTGAACAATTCGCATCCCACACAATACCTGGCTTTATACTTTTTTTTGTAGATGTCGCCGTTGGCCACGCTTCTCTGCCAGAACTCCCTGACCCCCCGGATATGATTCTCATCAGTGGTGCGGATAAAATTATTGAAACTGAGGTTAAGAAGCCCTTTAAGAGATTTGTACTTGGCCGCGTATTTGTCGCACAGCTTTTTTGGAGTGAGCCCCATACTTTGGGCTTTTTCAAAAATCTTCAAACCGTGCTCATCCGTGCCCGTGTTAAAAAACACATCGCACCCCTTGGCTCTTTTATAGCGGGCTATCACATCAGCCTGGACAATCTCCAAAGCGAACCCGATGTGGGGGTCTGAGTTGGTATAAGGCAGGGTAGTGGTAATGTAAAATTTCTCTTTCATAAACAAAAATTGTCCTGTGCAATGCCTGATTAACGGCTTTCCGAACTCAAGCAAGGAAAACATCCAAGGTTCTTGAGCGTCAGCGAAAGGTTCTTCTATTGCACAGAGGGTATCGTGTAAAAAACTTAATATGTTTTTAACCGGTGTTTACAATAACGGTGAACTCTCCCTTGATGTTTTCATCTTGCAATTTTTTAAGAATTTCGTCAACAAGCCCCCTGTAAATTTTTTCAAACTTCTTGGTAAGCTCCCGGCCCACCACTACCTGCCTGTTTCCGGCCGTCTTTTGAACATCCTCCAGGGTGCGGATTATGCGGTAGGGAGCCTCAAAAAATATGACCGGATCTTGGGACCGGGCAATTTTTTCAAAAAAATCATTTCTTCTTTTTTTCTTGGGCGGATATCCTAAAAATAAAAAGCTGTCCATAGGAAAGCCTGAAACAGAAGCCAGGGCCGTAACAGCCGAGGGGCCGGGAATGGGAACCACCTCCAAACCGGGCAAACGCTGCACAAGAAATTCAATCAGTTTTCCGCCCGGGTCCGAGATTCCGGGTGTGCCGGCGTCAGAAACCAGAGCCAGGTCTTGGCCCTGGCTGAGAATTTCCAATATTTTTTGCTTCTTTTTCAGCCGGCTGTGCTGATGATAGCTCTGGCGCGCGGTGGTTATGCCATAGCGGTGTAAAAGCTTATTTGTTCTTCTGGTGTCTTCGCACAAAACAAGGTTTACTCTTTTCAGCACTTTTAATGCTCTGGCTGAGATATCCTCCAGGTTTCCAATTGGCGTAGCAACAATGTATAGCTTCATACAAGGTATCCGTTTCTTACCGTTTTCTTTTTATAAGATTTATTCCGTAGTTACGGTTTTAACGCTGATATGGCTTTGACGGCGCTCAAGCAGGCCTTTGCCGAACTCCACCACCAAAGCCACAAGGGGCACCATAAGAACCGCTCCCAGTACTCCGAACAGTTTTCCGCCGGCTGTCAAACTGACCAAGACCAGCACCGGCGAGAGTCCGGTGAACTTTTTAGCGAGCAGGGGGCTTACAATGTTGTTGTCAATCTGCTGAAGAATAACGTAAACCAGCACTCCGAAAATCGCCTTGGAAAGAGATTCAAGCGCCAAGGTCATAAAAATAACCAGAGTAGCCAAAGCCGGACCCACGATGGGTATAAAATCAACCGCCCCGCCCAAAATGGCCAGCGATAATGGATAGTTGACCCCTATAATCAGAAAACTGATATAGGAGGTGATACCCAAGAATAAACAACTGAAAAGTATCTTTAGAAACCAGTAGGCAACTTTTTTCTCGGACCGGTTCCAGAGAGAAGAAATAAAACCTCTTTCATCTTCCGGGAAAAAAAGAACCAACGCTTTTTCAAACTGGTTTCTTTCAAAAGAAAGGAAAAAAGCGATGGATACCACATAAATCGTAGAAGCGATACCTCCGAATATGGAAAACAAGGCGTTAAGAATATTGGAACTCATAATGTTGGCCACCTGCTCCAGAGAGTCTACAAAGTTTTCCAGGTCCTTGAAAGCCTCAAACCCCAAGTTTCTCAAGGGAGGAGACACCCTTTCAAAATAAATGGGAAAAAGACTTATAAATTGCTTTATCTCTGTCACCAAAGAAGAGGCCGGAAAGTAAATTAAAGAAGACAGGAGGGCAAAAGCTGCCACATAAAGAAAAACAACTGCCAAGCCGTATGGTATCCTTTTGGAAAGAGCCCGGGCCGGAGCCTCAAAAAGAACAGCAATAACCAAACCGAAAACGGACAAAACCAAAATGTCATGTATCAAAAAAATGATAAACAGGGCAAAGAAGGTGATAAGTATTTTAAAAATTGCCTTCCAAGAAACCTCTAAGGTTCGATTGTCAGTCTCTGTGTTCATATTAAAATTCGTTAATAATCTTTTTAAGGTATGACTGGGTTTCCTCCCCAATCATTGCCAGGTTTAATCTCTGAGGCCTGAAAATGTCCCGAGCTGTTTTCTGTATATCCTCGGCTGAAACCGAGTCAATCGCCTCAAAAACCTGCTCCGGGGTTTTCTGCTCCAGGTTAAAAAGTTCTGCCCGGGCTGAAAAACGAGCTAAACTGTTAGACGATTCCAGCTCTAAAGCCACCCCGCCCTTTATGTTTTCTTTGGCCCTTTTTAACTCCTCGGCCTTGACCTCCTGCTTTCTCACCCTGTTGTACTCCTCCAGTATAACGCCCGCCGCCTCTCTTGTTCTGCTTTTATTAACTCCTGCCGAGGTGACAACATATCCGGTGTCCATATAGCTCTGAGAGTCCGTAGTCAGATAATAAGCCATCCCCCGTTCGCCTCTTATGGCCATAAACAGCCGCGAACTTCTCATCCCCCCCAGAATATTGGCTAACACCACTTGAGCGTACCGCCTGCTGTCGTAGAGACTGTACCCCCTGAACCCCAAGCAAAGATGGTTCTGGTCCGTTTCTTTCTTCTTCAATAAAATACGGGGCTTTTCCTGCTGTTCAATCAACTCATCCGGTTTTACGGCCTTTCCCGTCTCCCGGCCGGCGAAATACTGTTCTACCTGGGAAAAAACACGCGAAGGTTCAATGTCTCCCACCACCACCGTCATCAGGTTGGAAGCTCCATAGCGGGCTTTAAAATAATCAACAAAATCTTTTCTTTGAAAACCCTTGATGTTTTTCTCGGACCCGATAACCAGTTGACCCAAAGATGTTTCCCCGTAAAGAAGCTTTTCCCACACATCCCAGATAAATCTCATCGGGGTGTCAAGGTACATATTTCTCTCCTCCAAGATAACACCTTTTTCTTTTTCTATCTCTTTCTCCCGCAGCAGAGGATGGGTCAATATGTCGGCCAGCCATTCCAAGCCGAACTCAAAATGTTCAGGCCTCACCCGCACATAATATCCGGTCCATTCTTTATGAGTCAATCCGTTGTACTGACCCCCTGTTTGGTCCAGGTCATAAAACACCTCTTCTTCGCTCGGCCTGTTCTTTGTTCCCTTAAAGAGCATATGTTCCAGAAAGTGGGAAATACCGTTTTCTTCCGGTTTTTCATAACGAGAACCGTTGGCCACCACTACAAAAGAGGTAATACTGCGCATGCTTGACACCGGTATAACCACCAGCCTCAACCCTGAGTTTAGTTTTTTCCTGTGAATCTCCATTATCTGTCCCTACTACCTCAGATCAAGCTGTTTCTGACGCAGCATATTAATCACCTGCGAAGCTTTCTTTTTTCCCTGTTTGGTTAAAGAAAACCCTTGCTCCGGACTCCCATCGACAAGCTTTTCTTCTCTTAATAAGCGTAAAGGTCTGTCAAGCTTTCTGGAGTCGGGCCACTGAGGATAGTTCTGAAACGAAAACCTATCCGGAAAAAGAACAAAACATTCTTCCAAAAGCCGGCTGAAAGAGGTCGGTTTTGTCTGCTGCAAATTATAAAAAGCAGCCAGAATCAGTTCCTGAATGCCGGCTTGGTTATAAATATCTTTTGGCCAGCCCTTGTCCATAATTAAAAATTAAATAGCAATCAAAAGGCTAATCCAAGCAGCCAGAAATATACCCAACCCCTTTACTGTTGCTTACTGCTTGTAAATCTTGTACCCCTCTCTCACTTTTTCCTTGACCTTCAGTCCCACCTCGTCTCCTTTACCCGCCTTGTCAATCTTTTCGTGGTCAAACTCCATAGAAGCCACCTTCTGTTCAAAATCCGTATCCGTGCCGCCTACAACTCTGATGGTGTCTCCTTTTTTTACGGTATCAGAGAACTTGACAACTGCTGCTTCCGGATGAGGAAAATAGTGGACAACCTCTCCCACCTCCTTCCATTCCCCTAATTTTTTTTCTTCGGCAGTCATATTGTTTAAAGTCATAATTTACGACCTTTGAGATGTTTCTGAACCTCAAAATAGGTTTCCATCTCTCTTTTCTCCCTGTCTACTTCTCGGCATAGTTTCTCGACCAAGGCTTTTGGGTCGGATTCATAAACTATCCTGCCCGGCCCCTTATTCACTCTTTTAATAATCTCTTTTATCATATCCGTACTGCCCCCGGTGCCCTCCAAAACCCCTATCAGACGGTCATCCTCAAAACAAATGGTAAACTCATTCAAAGTGCCCATACGGCCGCAGATGAAGATGACAGCGTCCGTCATTCTCATCAGCCACACATTACGGGCTGAAAACCCATAACCCGTGTAAAAGATAAGGTCGAATTTGTCGCTGGGCATTTTAAACTGTTCATAGTGGTCCTTTTCCGAGATGGCCGGAGATACACCCACTGAAAAACCGCCCGCCTCCTTGGTTCCTATGGCTGCCTCGTAAGGCATACCCCAGCAGGCCCCGGTAAAAAGAGCTCCTTTGTGCTTGGCAATCTGGCGTCCCACCTCCCTGGCTTTGGCTGCTGCGCCTTGGGCGCAGTGATCGGTTTTTTCAGCCCCGGAAACACCAATCTTATACTCAAAATTAAAATCTGTCATCAATTCTTGAATTAAACTATTAATCTGTCTTTATTATACTTCAAACTGAGGTTCTCGTAAACCGCTGCTTCAATGCTTTTTTAAGACACTAAAATGAACCCAGCCGCTTGGTTAGCGGCTGGGAAGGGGGTTTTTCTCTCAAAAAGCGTAGAACTTCCGGAATCTCCAGGCGGGCAATGCCCAGAGATATAGCTATCTCTACCCTTTTAGAGAGGTGTCTGCCCTTGGAGGACAAGAGAGCATCTGCCCTCGCCTCCTCACCCCCTCACTTTTATTTTATATCTTTCACTTTTGTTGTCAAGGGTTTAAAAACAACATCTTTCTATATGTCATCCTCTACATACCGTTCTTTATCCCTTCGGTGCGCCCGGGAGGATTCGAACCTCCAGCTCGGCCTCCGGAGGGCCGTGCTTTATCCGTTAAGCGACGGGCGCGCAACCGCGTATATGTTTCTTTTGGCTTTTGTAAACCCCGCCTCCTTTACTACAAACCCCGCTCTTGTAATTAATTTTACCAACTCTTTTTTAGTGAAGCAATGAAGATAACGTTCCGCCACCACCTCTGATTGGTTGTCTTTCCAAGGATAGAATATGTCTTTGCTGTCAAGCTTTGTCCTGCCTGAAAGTTTTAAAACAAAACTTCTTATATGATTCTTCAAAAACTCTTTTCTCCACAGATTCCAGACAAGAACTATTAAAACTCCCTCCGAGTTTAAAACCCTTCCCGCTTCTTTAAAAAACCTTAACCTGAGATTTTCTGAAGGAATATGGTGCCCCACCGCCACACTGAAAATAACATCAAATTCAGAGTCTTCAAAAGGCATGTCAAGGGCGTCCCCCACAATAAATTTTTGATTATTGATTTGAAGTTGTTCATCTTTTTGCGCCAGCTCAATCAATTTTTCCGAACTGTCCAAACCTACATACCTCACCTTTATATCCGAAAAAAAAGCCCTGAGTCGTCCGTTACCGCACCCGAGATCCAATATCTTGTCTCCGGGTTCAACATATCTTTTGAATCGAAAAAGTTCGGGCCACAGCTTTTTTCTCGATTTCGAGAAGCTTTCCGCAATCAACTCGTAATTCTTTTTCGTTTTCTTTAATATTTCTTTTGCAGCTTCTTTTTTCATGTAATATACATGTAATGACTCTAAACATCCGGCGGCGTATCAATGACAAAAAATAATTTAAAAAAAGAGATTGTAAGGGAGCTGCAGCAGCTCGAGCAGCGCGACCGTACACAGGTGCGCGCAGTAAAAAGCAAGATATCCCAAAAATACAAAGCTGATTTTCCCTCTCACACCGAGCTTCTCAAAACTTACAGGGCTATGGTGAAAAACAAAGAAATAGAGCCCTCCGACCTGACAGAATGGCTTCTCATCACCCGGCCCGTACGTTCTCTCTCCGGCATCGTCAACATCACTGTTCTTACTGAACCGCATCCCTGCCCGGGTCAGTGTGTTTTCTGTCCAACAGAAAATGGTTTTCCTAAAAGTTATCTCAAGGGAGAACCGGCCGCAGACCGGGCCAAAGGGGTTGATTTTGACCCTTATCTTCAGGTTACCACAAGGCTTTCGGCCTTAAAAGCCCAGGGGCATCCTACGGACAAAGCGGAGTTAAGAATAGTGGGCGGAAGCTGGACCGCTTATCCCCGGCAATACAGGCGGGAGTTTGTCAAAAACTGCTTCAGGGCGGCCAACAACTGGGAAACCGACAATAAAGAACAGGAAAACATCTCTTTAGAACAGGCTCAAAAACAAAACGAAAAAGCCGAGGTCCGGATAGTGGGGCTGTCCATAGAAACCCGCCCTGACTTTATAACCGACTCCGCTGTAATAGAGATGCGCAGCCTCGGAGTCACCTTTGTAGAGATGGGGGTCCAGTCCGTGTACGACGAGATACATAAACGGTGTAAAACGGGTTTAACCGTTCAAAAAATAACCCGGGCCACCAGGCTGTTAAAAGATTCAGGGTTCAAAGTCCTGTACCAGGTAATGCCCAACTTACCGGGGTCAACACCGGAAAAAGATAAACAAATGTTTAAAACACTTTTTACCGACCCCCGGTTCAAACCGGACTGGCTGAAAATATACCCCTGCCTGGTCTGCCCCAATACCGAGCTTTACAAACTCTGGAAAAAGGGAGGCTACACTCCTTATACCGAAAAAGAACTGGTTGACCTTTTAGTGGAGGTTAAAAAAGAGATGCCTTTCTGGGTCAGAATAGCCCGCATATTCCGGGACATACCGGCTCAGAAAATTACAGCCGGATGCAAAACCTCTAACATCAGGGAGCAGGTGAAAAAAGAATTGGAAAAAAGAAACCGAAGATGCAGCTGCATCCGTTGCCGGGAGATAAAGGACAGGTGGGACCCCCAAGACAAGCCCGTTCTTTTCAGGGAAGAGTATGAGGCTTCCGAGGGCAGAGAAATATTTCTTTCTTTTGAAAACGAAAAAAGAACAAAGCTTTACAGCTTCCTGCGGCTGCGAAAAGGCAGCCCTTTTCTGCCCGTTCTCCAAGACAGCGCCCTGATAAGAGAGGTGCAGACCTTGGGGCCCCAAATACCAATTTCAACAAGAAAAAAAGGCGCTCAACACAAGGGGCTGGGCAGCCGGCTCATCAGAGAGGCGGAAAAAATATCAAAAGAGGAATGGAAGCTCTCCAAAATAGCAGCTATCTCGGGCATAGGGGTCAGAGAGTACTACCGCGCCAAACACGGATACCGAACCCGACAAACCTATATGGCTAAAGAGCTCGATTAGAACCAAAAAGGCGGAAACAAACTTCAGAAAACAAATATAAAAAGAGCCGGGGTTCCGGCTTTTTTATACTGCCTTTTTTATACTGCCTGCTGTCAGCTGCCTTTAACTCCCGAGGGTGTAAAGAGGGCCGAAGATATTAAGAATATAAAGGCCAATAAGAAGGCTGATTAGAATATGAGCCGCTATCAATAAAATTAAAAGCCGGCCTGACTCCCGGCCGTACACCCTTTCAGTTTCAGTTTCGTCTTTTATCGAAGTTCCACTGCGCTTTCCCGCATTTACTCTGCTCAACAAAAAAATTAAAGCCGGGGAAACCACGAACGTAATAATAGTAATGCCGACCGCTCTGGTTCTAACCGTCTCGGCCCGGACCGCCGAAACCTCTTCTATAACCGGCAGCGCACTGGGAAGGAGCGTGAAATTCATCAAAATCATAACACCCCCTGCCGCAACGCTGACAATGACAAGATACATAAACAGCCCTTTCTTAACTTTATTGTTCATCAAACTCAGACCCTTAAGTTAACCTTGTATAGTTTTTCCCCTTTTGTGCAATATTGTGCAATACCAGGTATTGCACAATAATTTAGGTTCAAAATTAAGTTTTTTAACTGTGCAATACCTGGTATTGCACAGTTGATTATTGGATGCGGCTGACTCTGGTGAAGCCGGAGCAGGGAACAACCTCTATCCCTTTCTTTTCCAGCTCGTCCATAAAAATATTGACACCCAGAGAGTCGGAAGACATATGGCCGGCAATAACTACATTAATAAGAGAGCTCTTTGCTTCTTCGTAATGCTCCTTGCCCATATGCATACCGACCACGGTTCCGATGCCTGCTTGAGCCATTTTTTCGTACATCTTGGAAGAACCGGCTGTCCCGCCCGTTATCTCGGTCAAGGCGACCATGCCGCACCTCCTTTCCTCGCTTCCGACAAAAATACTGGGCCCGGCGCCAATCTTTTTCGCCTCCTCGTATTCCTTCATATCGTCAAAAACCTCCATCAGTTCTTTTATCCGCTCCGGTCCGGTTTTTTCAATCTTTTTTCTCAAATATTCGGCTGCCAAATTATCGCACACGGTGTGAAGGCACATCAAAGGCATATTTAAAATTCGAGCCACATCAACCGTACGCTGATGATTAACTGCATTAAGGCCTCTTGCTACCTCCGAGATTCTCTCCTTCATAAGGCCTTCGGCAATATTGACCGGAACTCCATAATGGGTCAGCACATCAATCTGAAGCTCCATTACATCCGCCAGACGAGCCAAGGCCTTGCCTAAAGGATGATGAGAAATAACGAGGTCAATATCTCCCAGCTCGCGGGCCAAAAGTATCTCAGCCGGCTCCACATCGATACCGACCAGCACTTTTTTAATCTCCTTGTCTTCTCCGCTGTTCAATATCAAAGAGTCGGAGTAAGGATTGCTCAGATCGTTTTTATCGTATTCTTTTTTCTCCTCCTCGGAAAGTTTCTCATATTTTTCTTTTCTCCGGGCCAGCACCTTTTCCACCCCTTCGGCTCCGCGGAAATCAGCCTCGGACCCCATTTTAACCGCCAGCTTATGTATTTCCTTTATCTTCATCTTTTTTGTTTTTTAAAAACTTGTTATAAAGCTCATTAATGAGTTGTTTTCTCTTTTGGTCGTCAAAAACCTCCCGCCTGATACGGGCCTTTTCCCTCCTGATATGTTTTTTAGCTGACTTGGGCAGCCGTGTTTTTCTGGACATAGATTTCTTCTATTAACTAAACAAAAATTAGAGAGTAAACAGTTCTCTAAATTCATTGTTTTGCATTTATTTTTGATTATTCACCCTTGATAACAGCCAAAGGTTTAACCCGCGCTACTTTTCGAGCCAAGTTGGCTCCATGCACAATCTCCACTACACTGTCTACATCTTTATAAGCCAAGGGCGCCTCCTCTGCAATACCTTTTGCTGAATAAGATTTTACTATAATTCCCTGTTCTTTCAACTCTTTCACAAGGTTTGACCCCGAAACTCTTTTTTTGGCCTCGGTCCTGGACATGGTTCTGCCCGCCCCGTGACAAGTTGAATAAAATGCTTCTTCACTGCCTTCCGTGCCTGCCAATACGTAAGAGGCGGTGCCCATTGACCCCGGGATTAAAACGGGCTGGCCTGTTTTCTGATAATGTTCCGGCAAATCGGGGTGTCGAGGAGGAAGAGCCCGGGTAGCACCTTTACGGTGTACGCAGAGTTTCATTCTTCTGCCGTCTATTTCGTATTGTTCGATTTTAGCAATATTGTGTGCTACATCATAAACAAGCTCCAGCTTCACTTTTGTGCCTAAAACACTGGCCCAGGCCTTGCGCACATAATGAGTAACGGCCTGCCTGTTGCACCAGGCATAGTTACAGGCTGCGCTTAAAGCTCTGAAGAACCTGTCTCCCTCCGGACTATCGAAGGGCATACAAGCCAGCTGCCTGTCCGGTAAAGATATATTGTATTTACTCATCGCTTTCCGGGCCACATTCAAATACTCGGTGCAGTTTTGATGGCCCAGCCCTCTGGACCCGGTGTGAATCATAACTACAACCTGACCTTGGAACAATCCGAACTCTCGGGCTGTCTTTTTATCATAAACCTTCTCCACCTCATCAATTTCACAGAAATGATTCCCGCTTCCCAGGGTGCCGACCTGGTCTCTTCCTCTTTTTTTAGCCTTTTCGGAAACAGCGCCCGCATCGGCTTTGGACATAACGCCTCTCTCCTCGCAATTGATTACATCTTTTTTATCTCCGTACCCCTGCGAAACCAGATAGGGGACACCTTTTTCCAGAATATTATCCAAAGCTTTCATGGAAAGCTTTTTTTCTCTCCCTCTGCCCAGTCCGGATGGAACCCGGCTCTGCATCTCCCGCGCCAGCTGATTTATCTTGCCTTCAATCTCTTTTTTTTCAACCCCGGTCCTCAGCAGCCTCACTCCGCAGTTCTGGTCATAACCGACCGCTCCTGGAGAGATCGCACCCTTGGGAAGTTTTGTGGCCACCACCCCGCCGATCGGCATACCGTACCCTTGATGCATATCCGGCATGGCCAAGGCATATCTGACAATCCCGGGCATAGCAGTGGTGTTAACCAGCTGGTTTAAAGATTTATCTTCAAAAACATGTTCCAACATCCGATCCGAACTGTAAAACCGAGCCGGCACCCGCATCTCTTGTCTGAACGACTTGGGAATCTCCCAAACGTACTCACTTATTTTTTTGACCGCTTTCTTGTCAATCATAATTAAACATCGAATAAAACCCGAGCCTGCCATCGGCCCTCCTCGTTTTTTTTAATCTCCAGACCGTGAAAAGTAGCTGCTTTTATTTGAAGGCCGAAACGGGTGACCTTTGTACCCCGGATGTCAGCTACTATCTCCGTATCCTTGAACTTCTTAAAATGAACCGCATTGTAAACCTCCTTGTTGACCTCGCTTAAGTAATTGATTTCGTTTAGAAAGTCAATCAAAAGCGGTTCCAATCCGTCTGAAACTATCCTGATTTTTTCTTGAGCCGGAAACTTCTTGGCCTTGGGTTGAAGACACTCAGCCAGAGCGGCCATGGCGTTGGCAAACAACTCTTGTTTGGTGACACCGAAAACAAGCATCTCCAAATCCGCCCTGTGTTCTAAAATCTTGTACTTCTCATCCATAGATCTTTTTATGTTCTTCCCGCACCACCTTTCTATCGTCCCAAGGCACTTCCCCTCCGGTTGTTACAATGGAGGGCTCTGCACCCTTGCCTGTAATAACCACCACGTCTCCTTTAACCGCTTTTTGCAGCGCCCTGCTTATTGCTTTTCTCCTGTCCAGAATCTTATCAGGATTTTCCACACCTTTCGCAACCTGGTCTATAATCTTTACCGGGTCCTCATCATACGGGTCTTCATTGGTGACGATCACCCGGTCGCAGTACTTATCAGCGGTTTTTCCTAAAATCGGTCTTTTCCACTTGTCTCTTCCTCCTCCGCAGGCTCCGAGCACACATATCATTCCTGCGTTTTCTTTTTTAACCTCGGTTCTCAAAAAGTTATAAACTTTTTCCAGGGCATTGGGCGTAAAGGCATAATCCACCACCACGCTGAAGGGGCTCTTGACAACAAGCTCCATCCGGCCCGGCACCCCTTTTGTTTTTTCAACAGCCTGGCCGGCGGTTTCCAGCTCCACTCCTTGTGAAAGCCCCATACAAACGGCTGCCAGAGCGTTATACACGTTAAACTCCCCCAGAAGCTCTGACCTGAAGCCTACCTCTCCGATACGAAAACTCAACCCCTGTTCGTCTGCTTTTACATCTTCCGCCTCAACCTTTTCCCTGGCTTCACCTCCACCGGCTTGTGCAATACCTGGTATTGCACAGTTTTGCGCGGACAGGGATGGAGTGCGGTTTTGGCTTATACCATAATAATATTTCTGGGCCGCCGGAAAGCGGTTGAAATAATCAAAATGCTCATCGTCCCTGTTTAAAATGTGAAGTTTTTTCACCTTTTTAAAAAACCTGCCTTTGGTTTTTTTATAAGCTTCAAAAGAACCGTGGGATTCGATATGCTCCGGAGAAAGATTGGTAAATACGGCCGCCTCAAACCCGATAAAACGATGCCGGTGCTGGGCTATCCCCTCGGAAGTAACCTCGACCAAAGCGTAATCGCACTCTTCTTCAACCGCTTTGGCCAGAAAAGCCTGCACCAGCCCTCTGCCGGGCATAGTCATCCTCAACTTGTTTTCTTTTTCTTTGTCTCCGATTTTAAACTGAAGCGAGGATAAACAAGCCACTTTATACCCCGCCTCCTCTAAAACACCTGCTATAAGATTAAGCGTGGTGGTTTTGCCGTTGGTGCCTGTCACGCCTATAACCTTTATCTTGCGGGAAGGAAAACTAAAAAGCACAGCGCCTGCCAAAGCCAAAAACCAGTGGTAGCAATAAAGCGCAAAAGAAGGAATAATTTTCTTAATCTTAGTCATCGTCTTGACCCAACAGCTTCAGGGCCCGCTCTATTACTTTTTCGGAATCATCAACCTCTTCAGGAACCTTTAAAACCGCCTTTTCCGCTTGTTTCTTGGAGAAACCGAGGTTGGTTAAAGCCTTAACCGCTTCCTCTCTTTCCGAGACACGGCCCTTGTTTAATTCTTTTACCTTGCCCGTTAATTCCAATAAAAGCTGCTTCATCTTTTTCCTTCCCAGCCCCTTTATCTCTTGAGAAAAAGAAGACCCCTTCTTCTCCATCTCTTCTTTAAGCTTGTCAGGAGAGCCGAACTCGGCCAGGGAAAGAGCTATTTTAGGCCCGATACCCGATATCTTCATCAGAAACTTGAAAAACTCCAGTTCCTCCGGATTAGAACAGCCGTAAAGCTCCAAGGTGTTCTGCCGCAGATAAACCCAGGTAAAAAACTCTTTTTCTTCACCCTGCTTCACCTCTTTAAGGGTTTTGTCTCCGGCAAAAACCTCATATCCCATATCTCCGGCCGCAACCACCATTGACTCCCCGCTTTTAGATATAATTTTTCCTTTGATATAGCCGATCATAAGTTTGATTCAATAATTATAAGCTTGATTCAATAATTGCCGGTACCCAAAAATAATCTTATCCTTTATAATTATAACATAATGAGATTTCCTATTTCACACTGCACACTTAAAAACAAGGCCTCACGAATGCTTCACAAAAATAAAAGTTTATGTTAACGTGAAACATCGATAATAAAACATCAACTATGCCTATTAAACAATCAGCTAAAAAGGCTCTGCGCCAAAGTGAAAAGAGAAGAAAGAGGAACAAGACAAGAAAACAGGTTTACAAGAAACTGCACAAGCAGATTCTGGATTTTCTCTCCCAGGGACAAAAAGAAAAAGCCAGGCAGCTCCTGCCTCAATTTCAAAAGGCTTTAGACAAAGCTGCCAAAACCGGCGCCATCCACATCAACAAAGCGAGCCGTTTAAAATCACGGGTTTCTCAAAAAATAGAACAATAAAGGTTCATCAACATGATTTTATTTCTTTACGGCGAGGACACCTTCCGCTCCTTGCAAAAGCTCAAAGAAATAGTAGGGGAGTACAAAAAGAAAAATAAAGATGAGCTCAACCTGCTGTCTATTGACCTGGAAGAAAAAGGTTTTCAGGAGTTTCGAGACCAGTTAAGGTCTCGTTCTATTTTTAATGAAAAAAAATTGATAATCCTTAAAAACCCCCTCTCCAACAGCCGATTCAAAAAAGAACTGCTTAAAAACAAAGGTCTTTTGGAAACCTCCCACCTTCTGGTTTTTTACCAAAAGGGAAAAGTTTCTTCAAAGGACGACCTTTTCGCTTTACTTAAAAAACAAGGCCGGGCCCAAGGATTCAAGCCTCTAAAAGGCGCTCATCTCAGAAAGTGGGTTAAAAAAATAGCCCATAAGTATTGGGTGGAAATAGAGCCTTCGGCCGTCAAGCTCCTTATAACGAGATGCCGGAAAGACCTATGGCGGGTCAACAACGAAACAGCCAAGATAGCCAGCTGGAAAAACGCCTCAGAAAACAATAAACAAACAATTACCAGAACGGATGTTGAAAAATTAACCCGGCCCCGGCTGGAAAATGATATTTTTAAAACCATCAATGCTATTGCAGACAGGCAAAAAGGCAGAGCGCTGACCCTTGTTCACTCCCACCTGGAGCAGGGCGAATCTCCGCTTTACCTGCTTTCTATGATCAGCTGGCAGTTCACGCGGCTTTTAGCCGTCAAAGAAAAAGAAAACCGGGGGCAAAACCCCTATGAACTCAGCTGGCACCCTTATGTCATAAAAAAAAGCAGGCGTTTGACCCGCAAGTTTGAGTTCCAAACTCTTAAAAAAATCCATGACAAAATTGCAGAAACAGACCTTAAAATAAAAACCGGGCGGATAGAACCAAAGCTGGGTTTGGAGCTTTTAATCGCAGAGATATAATTAAAACTTTTTCCACAGTTTTTCCGCAACCGCCTTCCATTTTTGAACCTAAACAAAATGTGTAATACCTGATTAATGGCTTTCCGAATGAAACAAGGAAAACATCCAAGGTTCTTGAGCGTTAGCGAAAGGTTGTTCTATTGCACACTTAGGTTTCAGGGTTGGCACAGGGGGCAGTAATGGGTGGAG
>CAZCSI010000006.1:0-24697 GCA_964501525.1 uncultured Candidatus Saccharibacteria bacterium
CTGTTTCCTCTGCTTCCTCTGTTTTTTCTTCTTCCTCTTCTTTCTCTGCCCCTGTTTCCTCTGCTTCCTTTTCTACTGCTTTCTCTTCTTTCTCTTCTTCCCGACTCTCTGTTTCAGCTTCTGCTTCAGGTTCTGCTTCAGGTTCGGATTCGGACTCTTGCGCTTCAGAATCTTGAGCAGAAACAGATTCCGGTTCAGGCTTAACTTCCGCTCCGGACTCCGGCTCCGGCTTCTCTTCCTTTTTAGGAATGGAGTGAACCGGTTTTTTAGCTCCCCCAATAACCCCCTGCTCTACAAGAAGGTTATGAACCCTGTCCGAAGGCTGAGCTCCTACAGAGATCCAATACTCAATCCTTTCTTTTTTAACATCGCTTTCTTTGGTAACAGGATTCAGAAAACCAACCACCTCTTTGGCTCTCCCCCCTTTGGGTGGAGCGCTTTTTTCAATGACAACTATCTGAAAAAAGGGTTGATTTCTTCTGCCTGTTCTTCTTAATCTTATTCTTAACATGTTTATCAATTATTATTATTCCATTTTTTTAAGACAAGGGCTTGTTCAGCAGCCCGCTCTTCCGCCTCCTGCTTCGATGTTCCTTCACCCCTGGCCACCATCTCTTCCTCCACAAAAACTCCTACTAAAAAATGCTTGTCGTGGTCCGGCCCCCATTCTTTCAGAACTTGATAAGTGGGGGTCACCCCTATCTTGTCCTGGGCTTCTTCTTGAAACTTGGATTTCACGTCTTTTAACAACCCTTTTTCTTTTATCTCTGTGATATGGGGAGGCAGCTGCTTCTGAATAAAATCTTTACAGGCCTCAAATCCTTTATCAAGGTAAAGCGCGCCTAAAAAAGCCTCAAAGGTGTCGCCCAAGATGTAAGTGCGGGCCTTGCCTGTTTCTTTCTGCTCACCTTTTGAAAGAAGCAGCCAGCTGTTGAAATTAAGTTTACGAGCGATTTTGGCCAGCATTCTGGAATTAACCAAGGCTGCTCTCCAGTTGGTCAGATCCCCTTCTGTTTTTTCCGGATAATTATAATACAGGTACTCAGTAACCGCCAGCTCCAAAACGGCATCTCCTAAAAACTCCAGTCTTTCATTGTGGTTCAGTCCGAAATCCGGATTTTCATTGAGATAAGAGCGGTGACAGAAAGCCTTTTTCAGGAGACCCTTATCGTTAAAACTTATGTCCAGCTCTTTTTCCAGTTTACTGAAATCTTTTATTCCTCGAGCTGGACCCTCCGTGTCCTGTTCTGAGTTTTTCATACTTGAAATTAAAAGCCGCTACTTGTTGACCATTACGGATAACGGTCAATAAACAACGGCTAATGATTTAATTTAATAATCATCCCTTTTTTTAAGCTCATCATAAACCGTACCCAATACTCCGTTGACAAATTTACCTGAAGAAGGACCGGCAAAGTTTTTAGCCAGCTCTATGGCCTCATCAATCGCTACTTTGGGAGGAACCTCTTCCGGGTTGGAATAAAGAAGTTCGGCCAAGCCGATACGCAGCGCGTTTCGGTTGATAGGCGATATTTGGTCTAAAGGCCACTGAGGAGCGGTTTTCCGAATAACCTCGTCAATCTCTTTTAAGTGGTCAACCACCTGTTTGGCCAGCTGAAACGGAAATGTCTTTTCCTTCAGCTTCGGTCCAAACTGCTCTAAGTTGCGCTCTAAAATGTCTTTTAGGTTGCGCCTATCGTCCCAAAAATCCCACTCACATAAGCTTTGAAGTACTATTGACCTGACTAAATGTCTTGAAGCCATTTATATCCCTTGTTATTGCTTTTGGGAGAGCTTACGAAAATCAAGCGCGCCGCCTTTGATCACCCCGCTGCCTTGTTCGCTTGCTTGTCCTTTTTTACCCTTTTCTTTTTCTATATTCAACACCTTCCTACCCTTGTAGAACCCGCACTCCAAACACACCCTGTGCGGCATTCTTTTGGCTCCGCAGTTGGAGCATGTTTTCAATTTCTTGGACTGGAGATAGATGTGCATCCGTCGATTGTCCCGATTTGATTTTGTGCGTCTTGATTTTGGTACTGCCATATAAGGTATTTTATGAATCACTGATGATCCTTGTAATTGCACCCGTTCCTATTTTTACATTATTTATTCCGAATTTCAAGCAAAATCACAAAAGTTTAAAGGTTGTGCGGTGAATACGGCAAGGCCCGTATTTTTTTATTCTCTTCCTATGAAGCCGGGTGGGGTAGCCCTTGTGCCGGTCAAAACCATACTCCGGAAAAAGACGGTGATATCTTCGCATGCTCCTGTCCCTGAAAACCTTGGAAATAATGGAGGCGCAGGCACAGACAAAAACTTTACCGTCCCCGTGCTTGACCGCCTTTTGCTCTCTTTCCACGTCAATTAAAAAATTACCGTCCAAAAACAGAAGGTCAGGTTTCTTCCCTATTTTCTTTTCCAGCCCCTGCACTGATCTTTTCATGGCTTTTTTAGTCGCTTCCAAAATATTGATACGGTCAATTACCTGAGGCCCAACCCAGCTTACCTGATAATGAATTCGAGAGTGATGAACCAAAGCTTCATAAAGAACCTCTCTTTTTTCAGCAGAAAGCTTTTTAGAATCATCAACCTCTTTCAGCAGCCGGGGAATAAAAGATTCAAGGGCCTGAGAATAATCAACAGCAACCGCTGCCGCAGTAACCGGACCGGCCAAAGGCCCCCGGCCCGCCTCATCCAACCCGACAACTACGCGGTAATTCCTTTTCCATGCTTTTTTTTCATAATCAAGATTCATTAAAATATTGTAACACATTAACATAAACAGCAGCTTCCATAGACGGAATACTGTGTAATCAAAAAAGAGTGATCCCCTGTTTTGGAGGGTGTTTTTTCTTTGCCGTGTCGGAACAAAAACCGAATGGCCAGCCGAAGACAAAAAAGCAGGCTGTATTTCAAGTAAAAAAGTATAAAAAAATTTGTTATACTATAAATGTATGGCAAAAAAGTTCACTCACTTACATGTCCACAGCCACTACTCTCTTCTTGACGGACTAAGCAAAATCCCGGACCTGGTGGATTATGTCAAAAAACTGGGAATGGATTCTACAGCTCTCACAGACCACGGCGTTTTATACGGCGCGGTCGAGTTTTTTAAAGAAGCAAAAAACAAAGGAATAAAACCCATTATCGGCTGCGAGATGTATATAGCCTGCGACGGAATGCACAACAAAAGAGCCAATATTGATGATAAGCGCTACCACCTTGTCCTCTTGGTTAAAAACAAAAAAGGTTACGAGAATCTGGTCAAGCTGGTAACCAAAGCTCACCTGGAAGGATTTTATTACAAACCGAGAATTGATGACCAGCTTTTGGCTGAACACAGTGAAGGGTTGATTGCCATGACCGCCTGTATCCAGGGAGAGGTGCCCCGCCTTGTTTTGAGAAACCGGATGGAACAGGCGGAGAAGAAAGCTCTTCAGTACCAGCAGATGTTCGGGCCGGGAAACTTTTATCTGGAGCTTCAGCGCCACCCGAGCATCAAAGAGCAGGCCAAGGCCAACAAGGGTCTTATGAAAATCAGCCGCAAACACGGCATCCCTCTGGTAGCCACCAATGATTCTCATTATCTAAGCCCTGAAGATGCTGAGGCGCAGGATATCTTAATGCTTATCAACACTAATGCGGACAGGAATGACGCAGAAAGGTTAACCATGATTTCGGGAGACTTTTCCATCCGCTCTCCAGAACGGATGGCAGAGGATTTTAAGGAGACTCCGGAAGCGATAGAAAACACTCAAAAGATAAAAGAAGCATGCCGTTTTGAGTTTGACCTCGGAAAAACCATTATCCCCGGCTTCAAAGCACCAAAAAAAATGTCCAACAGAGATTATCTTGAAAAACTGTGCCGGCAGGGGATACAGAAAAGATACGATTCCGATTATCCCAAAGGGCTTGACAAGCGGCTTGAAGAAGAACTTTCCGTTATCAACAGTATGGGTTTTACTGACTACTTTCTTATTGTTCAAGACCTTACCAGGTGGGCCAAAAAGCAGAATATAGCGGTCGGACCCGGAAGAGGCTCTGCGGGCGGCTGCCTGGTTTCTTATCTTTTGGGTATAACAAATATAGACCCCTTGAAGTACGGTCTTATCTTCGAACGCTTTTTAAACAAAGGCCGGGTCAGCATGCCGGACATTGACCTTGATTTTGCAGACACCAGAAGAGACGAGGTGATCAATTACGTACGTGAAAAGTACGGCAGAGACAAGGTGGCCCAGATCATCACCTTTGGCACCATGGCTGCTCGAGGTGTAATTAGGGATGTAGGCCGGGCTTTGGGTTACTCCTACAGCTATTGCGACCGCGCAGCAAAAATGATCCCTTTTGGGTTCACTTTGAAAAAAACCTTGAATAAGGTGTCCGAGTTTAAGAGTCTTTACGACCGGGATGAAAAAGCGAAAAAGCTGATTGATTTCGGTCAAAAACTGGAAGGGGTGGCCAGACACGCCTCTACTCATGCCTGCGCCGTAGTCATGTCAAAAGAACCCCTGAACAGGGTTGTTCCCCTCCAATACTCCAGTCAAAACGATAAAACAGTGGTCACTCAGTATGAGATGCATTCTTCAGAAGATATCGGCCTCCTTAAAATGGACTTTTTGGGTCTAAAAAACCTGACTATCATTGAAAAAACCATTGACCTGGTGCAAAAGATTCACGGCCAAGAAATAGAGCTTGACTCCCTGCCTCTTGATGACGAAAAAACATTTAATCTGATGCAGGAGGCCAAGACCACTTGTGTCTTCCAGCTGGAATCAGGCGGTATGAAAAGATATCTCAAGCTTCTCAAGCCTACCCAGTTCAGCGATATTACAGCCATGGTGGCTCTTTACAGGCCCGGACCCATTGAGCTTATTCCTAAATACATCCGGAGAAAGCACGGAAAAGAAGAGGTAGAATACCTCCACCCCAAGCTGGAACCTATTCTTGAAGAAACCTACGGCATTATGGTTTATCAGGAGCAGCTGCTGCAAATGGCTCAAAAATTAGCCGGTTTCAGCTTATCCGAGGCAGATATTCTGCGTAAAGCAGTGGGTAAAAAAATAAAATCGCTGCTCAAAAAACAGGAAAAAAAGTTTATCAACGGATGCTTGAAAAACAAAGTAAGCAAAGAGGTGGCTGAAAGATTATGGAAGCTTATCCTTCCCTTTGCGCGCTACGGATTCAACAAGGCTCACGCTGCAGCTTACGCCACCATAGCCTAC
Organism: uncultured Candidatus Saccharibacteria bacterium; assembly: GCA_964501525.1. GTDB lineage: Bacteria > Patescibacteriota > Minisyncoccia > Minisyncoccales > CAYTKG01 > CAYLVJ01. The sequence continues at coordinate 5,226 of CAZCSI010000006.1, forward strand.
CAGACCGCCTACCTTAAAGCACACTATCCGGTCGAGTTTATGGCAGCAGTTTTTGCTTCAGAAAATGCGGATGTGGAGAGAACCGCTTTTCTTATCGAAGAATGCCGCTCTATGGGAATCCAGGTTCTGCCCCCTGACATTAATGAATCCTTTGAAAACTTTACAGTAGTCAGCGAGGATAAAATAAGGTTTGGCTTGGAAGCGGTTAAAAATGTGGGCAGCGCAGTTGTAGAAGAGATAGTTTCAGAAAGAAAAGAAAACGGTCCTTTCAAATCAATAGCGGAGTTTGTGACCAGGGTCAACTCCCGCAGCTTGAATAAAAAATCAATGGAAAGCTTGATTAAAGCAGGTGTTTTTGACAGGCTGGAAGAAAGAAATAAAATTCTTTCCAATTTGGAAAATTTACTGCGTTGGTCCAGAAAACAGCACAGTTCCAAAATAAACGGACAGCGCTCTCTTTTCGGTTCTTCTAAAAAATTCAACTCCGACATCCGGCTCAAGGAGGCTCCGCCGGCCACCAAAAAAGAACGGCTGCAGTGGGAAAAAGAACTGCTCGGATTATATGTCAGCAGCCACCCTCTGGAAAAATTCGCCAACAAGCTGAAAGAAAAGGCATTCCCTATCGCTGAAATAGGACATTATGTAACCCGCCGGGTTAGAGTGGGAGGGATTATTTCTCGTACAAAAAAGATACTGACCAAAAACGGAAACCCTATGCTTTTTGCTACAGTAGAAGACAGAACCGACAAAATAGAGGTGGTGGTTTTTCCCAACTCATTACGCCGCCACTCCAAACATCTGCATGAAGAGAAGGTTGTTCTTATCTCGGGCAAGGTGGATATGCGGGACGGAACTCCAAAAATAATCTGTGAAGAGGTGGAAGAGCTTGAGGATTAACTTGACAGAAAGATCGGTGTCTGTAAAATAAAGGAGATGAAAAAGAGGTTCAATCAGACAACAACAATCCTCTGACAGGGGCTTTAGCCAAAGCAACTTTTTTCAGCTAAAGGCCCCGGTCAGGGGATTTTTTATTACATGTGTTATAATAAAGCCACTAATATTAACTAAAAATGGAGGAAAAAATCGAAAAAATAAGACACTCTCTAGCCCATATTTTGGCTTTGGCGGTTCAAAAATTGTACCCCGGAGTGAAATTCGGAATAGGTCCGGCTATTGACAACGGTTTTTACTATGACTTTAAGTTCCCCAACGAGTTCAGCGCCGATGACCTGGCACAGATTGAAGAAAAAATGAAAGAACTTATTGAACAGAACCTGGTTTTTGAAAAAAAAGAAGTTTCCAAAAAACAGGCCAGGGATCTCTTCTCCGACCAACCCCTTAAGCTGGAGCTGATTGACGAATTGGAGCAAGATAAAATCTCTGTTTATGAAACCGGAGCCTTTACCGACCTTTGTAAAGGGCCTCACGTCCGTTCTTCTAAAGAAATCCCCATCGGAGGCTTCAAACTGGATAAAACAGCCGGTGCCTACTGGAGAGGAGATGAAAACAGGCCCATGCTGACCAGAATCTACGGGCTGGCCTTTGAAAACAATGACGCCCTGCAGAAATATATCAGGCAAAGAGAGGAGGCGCACAAAAGAGACCATCGTTTTCTAGGCCAAAAACTGGACCTCTTTATGTTTGACCAAGAGGTCGGCCAAGGGCTTCCTCTTTGGAAACCCAAAGGGGCGTGGCTTAAAAAAATAATCACGGAGTTCGCTTTCAACACTTACCTTGAAAACGGGTACCAACCGGTATCCACCCCCCACCTGGCATCGGATAAGCTGTGGCAGCACTCAGGCCATGTTGATTTTTACAAAGAGGGGCTTTACGGAAAATTCCAGGTAGAGGATGAAAACTACCGTGTCAAACCTATGAACTGCCCCTTTCATGTAGCGATCTACAAAAGCAAGCTGAGGAGCTATCGCGATCTGCCTCTGCGCTACGCGGAGATGGGTGATGTTTACCGTTACGAAAGATCAGGCACCCTGCACGGACTGACAAGAGTGAGGGGCTTCACCCAGGACGATGCTCATATAATCTGTACTCCGGAGCAGATAGCGGAGGAGGTTAAAAAAGCTTTTAAACTGACTCTTTATATCCTCCGCACTTTTGGATTTGAAGAGTTTGAGGTCAACTTAAGCACCAAAGACCCTGAGCATAAAGATAAATTTATCGGCAGCGATGAGCAGTGGCAGTCAGCCCAAAAAGTACTTAAAGAGGTGATAAACGAGATGGGGTATGGCAAAGAATACAAAGAAGATACGGGCGGAGCGGTTTTTTACGGCCCCAAGATTGACATCAAGGTTGAAGATTCAATAGGAAGGAAATGGCAGCTGTCAACTCTCCAGTTCGACTTTAATCTTCCTCAGAGGTTTGATATGAGTTTTATCGGAAAAGACGGACAGGAGCACACTCCCTACATGGTGCACAGAGCCCTGCTCGGCTCTTTAGAAAGATTCATCGGCGTGCTCATCGAGCACTACGGAGGCGCTTTTCCCGTTTGGTTGTCTCCGGTCCAGGCAAGCATTATTCCTGTCAGCGAGGACAACTTAGATTACGCCCGCAAAGTAAAAAAAGAACTGAAACAGGAAGGAATCCGTGTTAAAATAAGACAAGAATCTGGAACTGTAGGAAAAAAAATAAGAGAGGAGGAGATCCAGAAAACTCCGTATATGCTGGTGGTGGGAAACAAAGAGCAGAAAAACAAATCCGTAGCGGTAAGACACAGAGAAAAGGGAGACTTGGGAGCAATGAAACTCGAAAAGTTTCTCAAAAAGGTCAAAAAAGAAATAAGCGATAAAACACAATCCATCAAATAAATATATGGAGAAAGTTGTAAAAATCCTTTTCATCGGGCTTTTAGCCTTTACGGCTCTTTCGGTCGCAGCTCAGGAAGAAAACTTAGGCGTGGGGGAACAAACAATACTTCCGGGAACCCCTTTCTACTTCTTAAAACAAGTAACAAGAAGGTTACAGGAAGTATTTACTTTTGACCCGGTCAAGAAGCTGGAACTTAAAGAGAGGTTTGCTTCAGAAAAACTGGCTGAACTGGAAAAGCTCATTGAGGCCAGAAAGAACAAGAAGTTGATTGAACAGGCAATAGAAAATTACGAGCAGGAGCAAAACGAAATCAGGCACGGGGTTGAGAGGCTAAAACAAAATGCAGAAGATAGCGAACAGGTAATGTCCTTTATGGAAAGATATCAACATCAGGTTGAGGTTCATACGAGAGTGTTAGAAAAAATAGAGGGTGATGCACCCCCTGAAATAAGACCCAGAATAGAAGAGCAAAAGGAAAAACACCTTGAAAGGTTTAGAGACGTCATGTTCAAGTTGGAGAACGAAAAAAATCTACCGGAGCGGCTTGAAGGCTTCCTGAACAGGGGCTCTGATTCGTTTAAGGAAAGTGAAGCAGCTGCAGAGGTTTTAGAACAAATCCAGGAAAGAGTAAGAAGCGAAGAGGTCAAAGACCAGTTGGAACAAGTAAAAGTAAGAATTAGAAAAGAAACAAGAGACAGGGTTAACCAAGAAGAAAGAGAAGAACAGATGTGCGCCCAGGTCATAACCTACTGCCTTGACCCTGTCACCGAAGAATGTGAAATGTATCCGGACGCTTGTTCCGGACCCAAGCCGTGCGTTCCCTGCCAGCCGTCCGAAGTTGAATGATGAAGAAATATCATCTCACAACCTTTGGCTGCCAGATCAATCAGTCTGATTCTGAAAGAATAGCATCCAAGTTAGAAGAGATAGGATACCAATCGGCCTCGAACCAAGACGAGGCCGATTTGGTTGTCATCAATATGTGTTCCGTGCGCCAGTCCGCTGTGGACCGCGTCTACGGCAGGCTGCAAAAAATAAGAAAGGACAAGGATAGAAAATACCTGCTTACAGGCTGCATGCTTAAACAAGACCTCAGACGTTTCAAACAGGATTTTGACTACATCCTGCCCATTAAAGCTCTTCCCTACTGGGAGCAGGCGCTTGAAAAACAAAAATACCATTATTGCCCCAACCAAAGAAGTGATAGCTTTTACAATAAATTTTCGCTTGACTATTTTAATATAAGGCCCAAATATAAAAGAGGCTTTTCTGCTTATATACCTGTTGCAACAGGGTGTGATAATTTTTGCTCCTACTGTGTAGTTCCCTATACCAGAGGCCCTATGCTCTGCCGAAAACCGGAAGACATCGTTCAGCAGGCGCAAGAAGCAATCGACAACAAAGTCAAAGAGTTATGGCTTGTAGCTCCTAATGTCAACTCCTATAGCTACAAGGGAAAGAACTTCTCGGAACTCCTTCAAAAGATTGACCAGCTTCCTGGAAACTTCTGGCTTAACTTTACCTCTTCTCATCCCAAGGATTTCAGCCGGGAGCTTATAGAAACCATTAAAAACGGGGTCAAAACATCACATTATGTCAGCCTTCCCGTACAATCAGGAGACAACAACATCCTAAAAAAAATGAATCGACCCTACACAGTCGAAGATTACCGAGAAACAGTAGATAGTATAAAAAAAGAAATTCCGGACCTTCACCTTTCAACCGATGTCATCGTCGGCTTTCCCGGAGAAACTAAAAAACAGTTTCAAAACACGGTAAAGCTTTTTAAAGAGATAAGGCCCGACATGGCCTATATCGCAGAATACTCTCCCCGACCTCACACAGCTGCCTGCAAAATGAAGGACGATGTTTCTCTTAAAGAAAAACAGAGAAGAAGGGAGGTTTTAACAGAGGTTTTAGAAAAAATAATCCTGAAAAAGAACAGAAAATATATTGACACAACAGTAGAAGTTTTAGTTTTTAAACAAAGAAAAGAAGCTTTTATCGGAAAGACCCGGAATTATAAAACAGTTAAAATCACAGGTCTCGAAAAACCAAGCGTAGGCAGTAAAATAAAGGTGAAGGTCAAAAACGCTATCCCCTGGGGCCTCCTTGCTCACCCAAACTAAGTTTATGCCTATAACCACTGTACAATAACTGTGCAATACCTGGTATTGCACAAAGTTTTCCACAACTCTATGAACCTAAACAAGGTGTGTAATACCTGGTATTGCACAGAGTATTTAACTTCAAAAAAATATCTGTGAAAAACTAAAAAGCCGTGTCACACGGCTTTTTAAGTTCTGATCACTCTTCTACCCCTCTGGAGCAATATAGTCCTGGACTCAAGTCGTCTTTACTCTGCGTACTTGTCTCCCCACCCCTTCATAATCTGCAAACTACTGCTGGTGCCGATGATATCTGCTCCGGCTTCAATCATCAATTTCATATCTTCAGCGCTTCTGATCTTGCCGGCAGCTTTGATTTTCAACTTGGGAGCCGCTTCTTTCATAAGACGAATGTGTCTTGCTTTTTCCGCCAACTCAAAGAAATCCAAAGGGTCCTTAAAAGTAGAGGTTTTTACGCACACAGCGCCCGCCTCCTGTACAATTTCAGAGGTTTTTACCACCTCGTCCGTAGTGAGGTACCCGCTTCCGATAATCACTTTTGTAGGCAGAACAGCGGAGATTTCTTTCAAATCTCTCAGCACCTTGTGATAGTCGGCATACTTAATGTCCACTATATTGGCCACCACATCCAACTCGTCGGCCCCATGTTTTTCAGCCACCTGACACATCTTTACCCGCTGCGAAGTAGGAAGCTGACCCATGGGCGGATCAATAAGAACTGTGGTTTTGATATCCGTCTCGTGCAGCTCCTCCGCTACAGTCTTTACCCATTCCGGATTAACGCACACGCCCCGGAACCCGAAATGCTTAGCTTCGTCGCAAGTTTTAACAATATCGCTCTTGGTGGCATTAGGGCTTATATTAGTATGGTCTATGTGTTTGGCTGGGTTTTTCATATTTTGAATTTACTTTTAGTTATTTTTTTAATCTTTTTTGACACCTCCTCAACAGAACGCTGTCCATCTATAATGTTAACATTTTGTTTTTCAAACTTTTGAGATAGTCTTTCGTAGTTCTTCCAAACTTTTTCCAGAGTATGTTCTTTTTCAAAAAGAGCTAATCTAAACCGGCTGTCATTGATCCGCCTTATACACTCTCGAGGAGAAACTTTGAGAATAAAAGTCAGGTCAGGCATTAAAAAGTACTGTTGAAGAGTTAAAAGCCATTCTTCGCTCACACCGTTAAGCTGGCCAAAAGCAACAGTAGAGAAAAAATAACGGTCGCACACCACCCAAACCCCTTTTTCAAGCAAGGGGATAATCTTTTTTTCCAGATGATAGGCCCTGTCTGCTGTGAAAAGAAGCTGAAGACAGGTGTTGGAAGAACTCCACACTCCATCAAGTTGAGCATTGATAAGTCCGCCTATCAAACCTCCCTGAGTTGGCTCTTTTGTAAGTTGAGCTCCGGCAAACTCATCCGATACGGCCTCTTGATTTAAAAAATCAACCAACAGTGAGGACTGGGTGCTTAAACCTGAGCCGTCTAGCCCCTCGAAGACGATAAATTTGCCCGGATAAGAAGAGTTCTTGAATTTACAGTTATCTTTTTTCATTGACCCATATTAACACAAAAATCACAGCAGATAATCCTAAACGTAAGCGCAGCCCGTATGATGGAGATACACTCCGGGTCTGATATCTGCATACCAGGCTATTAAGTTCTGAAGTTTAATGCCGCCGGCTGCGTTGGCGGGAAAAGCCATCAAATCGTTGGCCCTCATTTACTCTTGCTTTTGCCTAAACTCTTTCCAAGCCCGGGAAGATGTCGGTCCTTTCTGGCCCTGGTATTTGGAACCCAGCTCCTTTGAACCGTAAGGGCGCTCCACAGGGCTGGACATTTGAAAAAAACATATTTGAGCAATACGCATCCCGGCGTGTATTTTGATGGGGGTCCTTGATATGTTGGAGATCTCGAAGGTGATGTTCCCGGCAAAGCCCGGGTCCACATAACCGGCTGTAGCGTGAATAATAAGGCCCAACCGACCCAAAGAGCTTCTGCCTTCTATTTTAGCCGCTAAATCCAAAGGGATTTTGAACCTCTCTACTGTAGAGCCGAGCAAAAATTCGTTGGGATGAACAATAAACCCTCTTTTACTCATTTCCACTTCTTTGGTCGGGTCTTCTTTCTGCCTGAGGTCTACAACACCCAGTTCAAAATTATTAAAAATACGGACCTTCGAGCTAAGCTGAAGGTCCACCGTTGATGGTTGTACGTGTTCTTCGCAAAAGGGTTCTATAACAAGAGTTCCTTGTTTCACCCTTTTTATAATATCGCGGTCTGACAAAATCATTTTTCCTCTTTTAACAGGACTGTTCTTTAGGAAAACGAATCCTATTCTTCAATCTTGAGACCCATGGCTTGAGCCGTACCTTTAATGATTTTTACGGCTTTGTCTATGTCGTTCGTATTAAGGTCAGACAGTTTTTTTTCTGCTATCTCTTTCAGCTGTTCCGTAGTCACACTGCCCACTTTTTTCTTAAGCGGGGTCCCAGAGCCTTTTTCGATGCCGGCCGCTTTTTTAAGGTACTGGGACGTAGGAGGCGTTTTGGTGATAAAATCAAAAGAACGGTCTTCATAAACGGTAAGCTCAATCGGTATAATCCACCCTTTTTTCTCTTCGGTTTTTTCGTTGAATTGGCTACAAAAACTTCCCAGGTCAACCCCGTGGGGCGCTAAAGCCGGTCCCAAAGGAGGAGCAGGAGTTGCCTCTCCAGCCGGTATCTGCAGTTTAACTTTTGCTTTAACTTTTTTAGCCATATTTATAACTTCTTAACTTGCAAGGAATCCAACTCTACCGGAGTATCCCTTCCAAACATGTTGATTAAAACCTTTATTTTACCTCTCTTCGCATCTATTTCTTTTACTTTACCGTCAAACCCTTTGAACGGGCCGTCCAAAACCTTTACGGAGTCACCCACTCGAAACTCAATCTTGTGCTCCGGCTCCTCGACCTCCATTCTTGATTTAAGGTCTTCTATCTCCTTGTCGTCTACGGGCCGAGGCGTAATACCCGCTCCTACAAAACCGGTCACATTGGGGGTGTTGCGTACAACATACCAGGAATCATCGGTTACTATCATATTAACTAAAACATAGCCGGGATAAACCTTCTCCTCCACCACCTCCCTCTCCCCTTTTTTAATCTTGATCTTTTTCTCTTTAGGAACCAGAACCTCAAAAATCTTGTCTTCCATACCCATAGAAGAAATACGCTGCCTTAAATTCCTTGCCACAGCCTCTTCGTAGCCGGAATAGGTGTGGATGACATACCATTGTTTTTTATGGGGTAGCTGCTGTTTTGGCATTTTATTTCAACTTCATCCCGGTTAAAGGATTATTTCGGTTAAAAGACTGTTAAAAATAAAGTCGGCTCCTCCTAGAAAAACTGCCAGGAGCAAAGAAGCGACTATAACCACCACTGTGTAGCGCAGGGTTTCCTGAGTAGTGGGCCAAGTTATTTTTTTAAGCTGAATCCGAACTTCTTTTAAAAAGTTAATTGCGCCTTGCATCCAGCTGACAGGAGTTTTTAATTTTGCTGAAAAATCTTTTTTCATGTCTAACCTTAACGCAGTTTCATATTTTTGTAACGCAGTTTCATATTTTTATAGTAAAGTAGGCTGAGATTATTGTCAATCAGGCGTTTATACATCCAGGTTTTTAACCCCTTTAGCGTGAACCTGAATAAATCTTTTGCGAGGAGGCACCTCTGCTCCCATCAGGCGGTCAAAAGTGCGGTCCGCTTCTTCTGCATCTTCTATATTTACTTTCCACAGTATCCTGTTCTCCGGATTCATAGTTGTTTCCCAGAGCTGCTCCGGATTCATCTCCCCCAGCCCTTTGTAACGCTGCAGGGAAAAGTTTGCTTTTCCTTTTTTAATTTCTTTCACCAGCTTATCTTTTTCTTCCTCAGAATAAGCGTACTCTATCTTTTTTCCTGCTTTAATCTGGTACAAAGGAGGCTGAGCAATGTAAAGATACCCCTGCTCTATAATAGACCGGAAGTAACGGAAAAACAAAGTTAAAAGAAGAGTTCTGATGTGCATCCCATCAACATCTGCGTCAGCCATAATAATGATGCGATGATAGCGAAGTTTTTCTATGTTGAACTCCTCCCCAATGGAAGTACCGAGCGCAATCACTAAAGATTTTAATTCTTTTGATTTTAAAATCCTGTTCAAGCGAGCCTTTTCTACGTTCAGCACCTTGCCTCTCAAGGGCAGAATAGCTTGAAACCTTCTGTCTCTTGCCTGTTTGGCTGAACCGCCGGCGCTGTCTCCCTCCAACACATACAGTTCGCACTCTTCAGGTTTGTTGCTGGAACAGTTGGCCAGCTTACCCGGAAGAGCAAGAAAGCGGGAAATGCCTTTTTTAAACACTGTGTTGCGCGCCTTCTGAGCCGCTTTACGGGCTCGGCGGGCGGTCAAAGCACTTTCCACTATGGCTCGAGCGTCGCCCGAGTTTTGTTCCAAAAAATCAGAAAATGCCTCAGAAACAACAGAGCGCACTATACCCCGCACCTCTGTGTTGCCCAGCTTTTTCTTGGTTTGACCTTCAAACTGAGGCTCTTTCACCTTAACGGAAATAATAGCTGTCAATCCCTGCCTGGTATCCCGCCCGTCCAACCTCTCAGCCTTCTTTTTAATAAGCTTGTGTTCTTCTGCATAGTCGTTTAGACTGCGGGTCAAGGCGGAACGGAAACCACTTATGTGCGTCCCCCCTTCCCGGGTGTGAATATTGTTGACAAAACCTTCCTCATAGGACTCGATCTCCTTAGTATAACGCAAGGCTGTTTCCACTATCACGCCTTCTTTCTTTTCTCTAACGTAAAAAACATTCGGGTGGCGCACAGGACGGCCGGCTGTCAAGTATTTGACATAAGAAGCGATCCCGCCTTCAAAATAAAAAGTGTACTCCTTTTCTTGGCCTTCCTTTCTCTGGTCACGGTAAATAATCTCCACCTCGGGCGTAAGAAAAGCTTGCTGCCTGAGTGTTCTCAGAATCCACTGCCAGTTCCACTTGATATCTTCAAAAATCTTTTCATCGGGCCGGAAGGTAATCGTGGTTCCGGTAGCATTGCTCTTGCCTTTTTTCTTCAACTTTGTTTTGGGCTTACCCCTGGAATATTCCTGCTGATAAGCATAACCGTTTCTCTCTATATCAACCTCCAACTTCTTTGAGAGCGCGGAAACGGCTGCGATCCCGACTCCGTGCAGGCCTCCGGAGGTAGCGTAAGCCTTGCCTCCAAACTTAGCCCCAGAATGAAGGTAGGTGAAAATCGTTTCTACCGCTGACTTTTTAGTTTCAGGGTGTTTTTCAACGGGTATTCCCCGGCCATTATCTTTAACCTTAACGGTGCTGTCCGGTAAAAGGGTAACCTCGATGCGGTCGCAATGCCCTATGATCGCCTCATCTATACTGTTGCCCACAACTTCTTTAATAAGGTGGTGGAGACCATGCGGACCGGTAGAACCGATATACATAGCCGGTCTTTTCCGGACCGGCTCCAACCCCTTGAGAACCGTAATGTCTTTAGCCGTATATTTTACTTTTTTTGATTTTGCCATAGGTACTGCTTAATTCATAATCCTTACTTGCGCACCTCCCACCCCTCTTTTTCCAACTCACTTGTTATTCGGGTATGAATCTTTTCTATCTCCTCCGGGGTCAAGGTTCTATCAACCGCTTGGTACGCAATATGAAAGGCCAGGTTCTTTTTATCCTCGGGAAGCTCTTCTCCTTCATAGATATCAAACAAGTCCACATCTCTTACCGTTTCTCCTCCGGCCCTGTTGATCACGTTGAGAACCTCGGCAATCCTAACCTCTCTCGGAACCAAAAGCGCCAGGTCCCGAGTGGCAATAGGATAAGGAGAGATTGTTTCAAATTCATGCTCTTCAGATGCAAATCTGCGTAACTTATCAAAATCAAGCTGAAAAACAACCACCTCTTGTTTTATTTTCTCCGCTTTTTTAATCTCTTGTGATAAAAACCCTATAAAACCGATTTCTTCTTTTCTAAATTTTATCTCAGCTGAACGACTCAAATCCCAGGTCTCGGCCTTGCTTTGCTCGGGTGTAGGCTGAACAGCATCGTACCAAACATCAAGGGCAAGCATATTGGAAAATAACTCTTCTAAAACACCTTTAGCCTCAAAAAACAGTTCTTGTTTTTTGTTTTTATAGATTTTTTTGTAAGCGTGCGAAGCTCGAGCGCGGGTCAAAACCCCTGCCAAGCTTTTTTGTTCCTTAACCCCCTGTTTTTGGGTTATAAAAACCGGACCCAGTTCAAAAATATATACTGACTTGTAATACTTCAAATTATCTCTGACATTGGCTACCAGGTTGCAAATCAAGCTGGGAGCAAGGTATTGATATTTCCCGCTCAAAGGATTGGCAACCTCTACCAGCTCATCTTTTTTAAAGCCGAAGAGGTCAGCCTGTTTCTGGCTGATAAAGGAATAATTGTAAACCTCTGTAAATCCGGCGCCTTGAAGAGTATCCTTAGCGTTTTCCTCCCAAAAGATATCAAGGTTTCTGGATGGGGGAACTATCTGCGCTCTGGGAAGGCGTGAATCTATCTTTTCATAACCATGAATCCGACCCACCTCTTCTATCAAGTCTTCTTTAATGGAAACATCTTTTCTCCAAGTAGGAATTTTTATCTTCAGCTGCCGGCCTTTTCCCTCTTCAACCTCAAAACCGAGAACGGTCAAGATACGAACTATCTCTTTTAAGGGAACCTCGACTCCTAAAACAGCTTTTACCTCTTCCGGGTTCAAGCCTACTACGGCTGGGGATACTGGTTGCGGATAACAATCGATACTCTGACTGACAGGTTCGGCAGAAGCGATCTCCTGATTTAGCTAGGCAGCCCGATGCAGACCCTGTTGTGTCATATTGGGGTCTAATCCGTGCTCAAAGCGCCAAGAAGCATCCGTCCTTATTTTCAACCTCTGCGACGTATTGCGAATGAGAACCGGGTCAAAGTTAGCTGATTCGAGCACTATTCTTTTTGTTTCCCGGTCCACCTCGGGCCCCTGACCGCCCTTAATGCCTGCCAGAGCCACCGGCTTCCGGGCATCAGCAATAACCAGCATCTCCGGGCGCAGTTCAACCTTCTGGTTGTCAAGAGTAACCATCTTTTCTCCATCCTCAGCCATCCTGACAACGATTTTTCCTCCTTCCAACTTATCCAAATCAAAAGCATGAAGGGGCTGACCGGTTTCCAGCATTACATAATTAGCAGCGTCCACCACATTATTAATAGGCTGCAGGCCGCAACTTATGAGGTTCTTTTTCAGCCACTCGGGAGATTCTTTCACCTCAACGCCTTCCAGAATGCAGACGCTGTAGCGCGGACAAGAAATTTTATCTTCCACCTCAACTTCTAAAAACTCTTTCTCCTGTTCCGCTCTGTCAGGCTCTGACTCCGGCATGTTAAGGGTTAGTCCGTCAATGGCAGCGCATTCTCTTGCCAGCCCGATATGAGAGGCGCAATCTCCTGCCCTATTAGGCGTAATCTCCACCTCAAGCATAAAGTCGTCCCCAAACTGTTTATAGGCTTCCACCTCAAAAGAGCGTAAGGACAGCTTGTTGCTTAGTTCCTCAATTGGAGGCAGGCCGCCTTCTATATAGTTTTGAAGCCAGTTGTAACTGAAAAGCATAACAAATATTTTTAAACTAAAACTGTTTTAAAAACCTTAAATCACCACTGTGAAACCATCTTATTTCAGGAATTCTATATCTTATCATGGCTGTACGGTCAATACCCAGGCCGAAAGCGAACCCCTGCCATTCTCTTGAATCCAGACCTGCGTTTTCTAAAACTTTGGGATGAACCATGCCTGCGCCCATCATCTCCACCCAGCCGGTTTGGGAACAAAGAGAGCAGCCTTCTCCCTGACAGATAACACAACCGATATCAATCTCAAAAGAAGGTTCCGTAAAAGGAAAAAAACTGGGACGCAGCCGTATTTCAGTGTCCTTTTTAAAGAAACTAGAAAAGAACTGCTCTACAACTCCTTTAAAATCCGCTACCGTAACTTCCTTGTCGATCATCAGCCCTTCTAAGTGGTACAACTGAAACTCATGCGAAGCGTCTGTAGCTTCGTGCCGATAAACCTTGCCCGGCGACACAATTCGAATAGGAGGTTCATGCTGTTCCATGTACCGCACCTGAACCGGAGAGGTGTGAGTCCTGAGCAAAAGGTTTTTTCCTTCCTCTTTTTCTTCAAGCCAAAAAGTATCCCACATATCCCGGGCAGGATGGTCTTGAGGTATATTCAAGGCGTCAAAGTTATACCACTCTGTCTCCACTTCAGGCCCTTGGGCAATCTCAAACCCCATGTTTTGAAAGATATCCACCATCTCTCTTTTCACCTGCGTCAAGGGATGAAGATGCCCTCTGCGTATTTTTTCTGAAGGAAGAGTATAGTCAAAAAATGAACCCTGCTCTTCTATCTTCTCTGCCAATTCTTTTTTTCTTTTTTCAAACTCCTTGTTTAAAACATCTTTAACCTCGTTAAAGGCTCTACCCAGCTCTTTTCTCTCCTCTTTGGAGGCCTGATTGATTTTCTCCAAAAACAAAGAAAGCTGGCCTTTACTGCCCAAGTATTTCTTGTAAATTTTCTTCAACTCGTCTCTGGTGCGACTATTTTCCAGATCCTGTTTGACTGCTTTTTCAAGCCTTTTCAGTTCTTTTTTGTTCATCCTAACAGTGTCTTTATTTTAACATAATCAGCCTCAAAATTAAAGTCCGCCTCGCTGAATCATTTAATTTAACACAATGGCCGCCCTGCCTATCCTTATTTTATACTGTCCAAGGCCAAGATTGTTTATTTTTTTAATTTTGATAAACTGAAAAAAAGGTCAAAGACCAGTCTTTAAAAACATGAAATCTTTCAAATTAGTGTTCAAAAAAGACGATACTGCAGAAGAGCACACCAAAAAAAGCTGTTTCACTTTAAAAAAGACTGAAATGACTTGCAAGAAACCGGTAGGCTACCAGGACCAAGGGTTCAGGCACGACTGACGCCCTATGAGAAAACCATTTTTATATCTTGTTTTCAAGAACAAGACCGTTGAAACTCTTTTTTCAAGGCCAATAGACCAAGTATCGGATTTCTGGTTAATAAAAGACAGAAACAATTTTGTCTCTCTTAAAAAAAGAGGGAGTTATCCTCTAACTTTTCTGCTTAAACAAGGAGGCGCAATAATACTCGGCTATATCGAACCAGAACTTTTTACAGAGTTAGAAGAAGCGGTAAACAAGCAGGAAACCAATAGTTTTGCCTCCTCTCTTCAAAAACAGCTTGACAAAGAGTTTTTAATTATAATTTTAAGAGAGAATCCCTTTGAGATAAGAATATACAGGGATGCGCTATGCACCATCCCTCTTTTTTATTTTCATGACAACAAAGAGTTCGCTTTTTCCAATGAGTTCCCATCGCTTCTCCCTTTTGTTGAAAAAAAATCAACTATTGACCTGGATTTCACCACCTTGTCTGAGTATCTGTTGGGTTTAACAACCTCTCCCGCCAGGACAGTTCTTGATAAAATAAAGATTATCACAGAAAGAAGCGTTTTTATTGGGAATAAAAAAGGTATAACCATTAAATATCCCGGAGCACCGAGTCCGGCGCCTGAAATTAACAAAAAAGAAGCTTTTTATCTCTTCCGAAAAGAACTTGAAAAAACCTTATCGAAATACTGGTTCAAAATCAAGGATCTCCAGGGAATTGGCTTTGAGGTTAGTGGAGGCCTTGACTCAGCAACGGCTCTCGGATTCATCTCTCAGAAAAGACAGCTCCCTTTTAAAACCTTTTCCATGATATTGCCCGGAGAAAAGGGTCAGGCGCAAAAAAAGAAAATAAATTCTCTTTCTCAGAAATTTAAATCTGAACCTTGCTTTCAACAAATAGAAAAATATTACCCGCTTAGAAAACAAAAAGAGTCGATAACTCCTTTTTATCCTTTGAGAGAAATTTACGCTGAAGCTTTGACCGCCCTGGCCCAAGAGGCCAAAAAAAAGAAAACAGAGGTTATGATAACCGGGATGGGCGGAGATGAGGCTTTCATCCTCGATCCAGGCGAAAAGCTAGGCTATAAGGGGCTGGCAACCGAAGAAAGACGTAAAAAAATAACCATCCCTTCTTTCTTCAGTCAAAAGTTCAAGGAAAAAATAGACCTGACTCCGAAAAAGTTCCCCGCCCCCGCTGTCCCCTATTCCGTATTGGGCGCCAATACGGCACGCAACAACATTTACATAAATTATGACATCTGGCCCGTCGCTCCGCTGGCAGATCCGTACTTCTCTTCTTTATGCAGAGCTCTGCCCAAAAAAGAAAGAGAAGGGAAAAAGATACTGCGCCGGTATCAAAAAAAGAAAGACTATCCACAGGATGTTTACTCCCCCCAAAAAAATGAAAACTTTGCCTCCTTTTTTGAAGAAACCCTTAAAAAGAAGGTGAGGTCTTTTTTAGTAAAACTTTTTCAAGACTCATGCCTCGACAAGATGGGCCTCGTTGAAAAACAAACACTTCTTAAAGAATACGAGTATTATGCTACAAATACAAAGAAGGTTAATCCTCTTTATTTTTACTCTATAGCTGCTATCGAAATAATGCTCCAGTCACTATCCAGTGAAAAAAGATAAAGTAAAGCATGGTAAATTTTAAAAGCGGGCCCGGACGAGCCCGCTCAAGTTCTGTATTCAAACCAAAATTACTTCTTTTGGACTTCTATAATCTCCGCCCGCATGCTAACCCTTAATCCACAGAATACTCCCTGTCCTGTTTTTCCTTTACTTGCTTCACCGTAATTCTTTAAAGGAAGATTAGTTCCAAAACACAGGAAAAAATCTTTTTGACCCTGCTACCAGGTAACTATAAATTCGTGGTACTGATCGCTCCTGCTTATACATTTCGTTTCTTCTATTTTAACAGGCCGGCCGCCCAAGGTCATCTTTAAAACACTCTCTAAAAATCCTTTAACATGAAGACAGTGATAAACATGAATCTGAAAGTCCCTAAGCTGGACCACAGCCCTTCTTTGTTCCGGGTCCATAACTTTTACTTCTAACTTCCCGCGTGTATAATAACGCCTCCAAATCTTAGAAGCATGCTTGACAACGGTGTTGATAGAAAAAAGATATTTTGTAAAAAACCTCATAATCAACGACGACTTGGCCCCGAATCTTCCCATTTCTTCGAATTTTTTGTCCTGAAAATCAAATATCTCCTTTGCCAAAATCAGTTCCAGCGCCTCTATGCCCACCGGGTAAAAATCCATAGGCTCTATCTTTTTATACTCAAAAGGGCAGCCAAGCCTTTTCATCTCCTGTTCCAACCGCTTCAACCCTTCCTCGCCTTTTTCTTTAATAATAAAAGAGCCATGGCTTTTAAGGGCCATACCCCTCACATCTCCCTCGATGGACATCAGTTTTTCAGCTGACTTCTTAGTTACTTTTTCCATCTTTTTCATATTAACAAAAACCCGTTTCAGAAACAACAAAAAGAGAGCCCGGTACATGCCGGGCTCTCTTCTATTTTCTATCTGTTAAACTTTTAGCTTGTGAGCAAACTCACCAATAACCGGCAGCTCTTCTTTCTTTCCTTTAACTACATTAACTATCCCCAAGACAGAAAGGACTATCCATGCCACCCACAGCAATCCGCCTACAAGCCATCCCAAAAGAGGTATCCAGGCCACAAATACTGTGGCAACTTCTGCCAAGAAGAGCACCATACCCTGCTTAGCGTGAAACTGGCTGAATCCATCTTCTTTGCGTGTCAAGAGAGGTACTAAGAAAAGAATGCCGATATAACTAAGAATTGTTATAGCGTCTATCTCGTCTCCTTTGTCCTCTGACATCCCCATAGTCTCTTCTCCCATGGGCTGAGGTTGTGTTGTTTCCTCCATAATTTTGTTTTTAAATATTGGCCTTTGAAAACGACCTTTCTTGTTTTTCTTCACCTATTATATCACAAAACCTTATTAAGAAACAATCTATTTTTCTGTTTCTTTGTTTTTAGGGGTTTTATCTTTAGGAGAATAATATTTTCTATCCCCTATCTCTTTAGGAAAATGAATCTGGTCTTCAGCCTCCGGCTCATCGTGCACATATTGATAGTCCTTACCATAATCCAATTTTTTCATTAAATCGGTTACTGCGTTGCGGAGATGAAGGGGAACCCCAAAAGAACCCTTACCCGCATCTTTCTTGGCCTTTAAAAGAGCGGCGTAAGATGCATTATCTTTAGGAGCGGTTGCCAAATAGGTTACACCATGCGCCAGATTAATCTGTGCCTCAGGAAGCCCCACGTGTTCCACCGCCTGAGCTGCCGCCACGGCCACCATTAATGCCCGCGGGTCAGCGTTGCCAATGTCCTCAGAAGCAAAGATAATCATACGACGGGCAATGAAACGAGGGTTTTCTCCGGATTCTATCATGCGCGCCAGCCAATAAAGAGCCCCGTCAGGATCACTGTCTCTCATGCTTTTAATAAAAGCGGAGATAACATTATAATGCTCTTCTCCTTTCTTGTCGTAACGAAGAGCGTGTTTTTTCAAGATTTCAGAAACATCTTTGCTCTTAATCTTCTCTTCCCCCCTGCCCTTGACAGTATTAACCACGAACTCAAGTGCATTCAATCCGGCCCTGGCATCCCCGTCTGCAAAGTTGATCAGTTTTTGAACCGCCTTTTTAGTAATCTTTATTTCTTTCCGGCCCAAACCTGTTTCTTTATCAACCAAAGCCCTGACCAGGATCTTTTTCATCGCCTCCTGGTCAAGAGGTTTTAAAATATAAACTGCTGAACGGGAAAGAAGGGGAGAAATAATCTCAAAAGAAGGGTTCTCCGTAGTAGCTCCTATTAAGGTTACTATCCCTTTTTCCACATGAGGCAAGAGACGGTCCTGCTGCGCTTTATTAAAACGGTGGATCTCGTCAATAAAGAGAATAGTCCTTTTTTGATGGTATTTTAAAGAATTCCTTGCTTCTTCAATCGCCTTCCTGATATCTTTGACTCCTGCGTCCACTGCTGAAAAACGAATGAAGTTTGAATTAGTCTTACGGGCTATAATGCGGGCCAGAGTGGTTTTGCCCGAGCCGGGCGGACCCCAGAATATCAAAGAACCGAGAGTGTCATTCTGAATCGACTGCCTGAGAGGACTTCCCTCCCCTATCAGCTCTTCCTGGCCGTAAAACTGATCAAAATCACGAGGACGCATCCTTTCCGCCAAAGGAGCTTCTCTTTCCAAGGTTTCTTTTAACTTTTTATCAAACAGGTCTTCCATTAGTTTAATATTAATACAATAAAAGATTAATTAAAAATCAAATGAAAAAGCCGTCTGGTTCAGACGGCTCTGGTAAAAGAACAAGTGGCAGGCTATTTTGTCGGAATTATTTATGCTGCCTCCCCAAGCAGCCACGCCGCCTCCAGGCGTTCGAGCATTTATTTTATGTCGGGACGCAAGCCGACTTATCGTATAACGGAGTTTACTCCGCCATACAATCAATTTATATGGCGGGCGAGTTAAAACCCGTTCCCGCTTGCGTATTTATTTAGTGCTCACGTCGGGCCCAAGCCGACGCCCCTCCTGTTCTCCTCTTTTTACTTCTCTCTTATTAGATTACGCGCCGAGTCCGCGCGCCACTGATTTCCTGCAAAAATCCGCAGGCAGCTTTCCTATCAGTGGAAAGGAAGAATTTATTCCCAAGAAGCCAGCTGCCACACTTGGACAGCTGTCCAATCGGAGCTGCAGGTTAATACCTGCGGTGACCCCTCCCTGGACTGAAGCCTGGTTCCAAACTCCAGCGTTTCCACCGGAGCTCCAGACAATTGCCAGCGCGACTCGTTCCCTCTCTCGCGGATAATCACTTCATCCGCTTGTGAGAGATAATCTCGGACATCAGGTTCGTGAACAAAGAACCTGCCGTCCCGAAGGTTTACTGCTCCTCTCCCGGGAGCTAACGAATCGCCGGCTTCATAGACCGGCAGGAAACCGATCTCCTGGCCTTCTCGTAGGAAAACCAGTTGACCGACCTTTTCTCCGATAGAACCTCCACCAGTAGCACCCAGGTAGGGTACTTCCGGAGGCGGCTCCTCAACCACCTTCCTGCAGTCGAAGAGCGCTACATACGTCTTGTAGTCGCCCTTGCTGCTCATATGCTGAGGGAAGTTTACCGGAACAGTGGCACTGGCTGGGTTCGCTAGCCAGTCAGCCGGTCTGTCCTTGGGCTGGAAGAGCTCGTAAAACCCCGTGAAGGGGTATCCTCTTCCAGTTGTAGCTGTCAACGAGCCAACCTCGTTAATCTCAGCTACATACCGGACAGTGAACCCATCCGGTCCAGTCGGACCAGCCCACATGGGCAAGGTGGCAGGGCCACTCAACGTGGCTGTCAGCCAGGCTCCATGCTGAGCTCCATCTAGGGGAACCCAGCTCTCATCAGACACCTGGCAGAAAGCTCCGAAACCCACGGATGTAACCCAGGGCTCCGACGGCTTTTCAGATCCGTACT
>CAZCSI010000006.1:24797-28461 GCA_964501525.1 uncultured Candidatus Saccharibacteria bacterium
GGTTCCTGCGGGGGCGGGAAACACGGCCCAAAGCTCTCGCTTTTGGTCGTGTCCAAGTCGTTCTCGACCCGGACGCTATTCGCGTCAAGAGGCACATCGTGCCCCATGGCAAATAGCACCGTAACTTCCTCCCCCGCACCCACGGTAACGGAGACGACCTCCTCGTTCCCGCTTGGCACCCAGGCCGGGCTGCCTGGAACATGATAGGTCAAATAGAACTTAACCTCTCCTCCCGTCCAGCCGGCTTGACCATCATTAGATAGGGTCGCAGACCCTATCACACCAGGCCCCCCACACTCTGCCTCTATGGCGTCGACGTGGGGCTGAGCACAGGCAAACACGGCTTGAGACATGCTTGCCAGCACAACGAATACAGCAAGTGCTCTCCAGAACTTCTTCATCTTAGTTTCCTCCTACTTCTCTATGCCCCATAGGTGGGTTGGGGACATCAGATATCAGATATCAGAATATCAGCCTGGCTCCACCAAGCCAGACTGTTCAGAACAGTAAAAAATATCAGCTTTAAAGCCCTTTGGCTTCAAAGCTGTAATTTCCTCATTAATTGTCAATGAACATTAAAAAGCCTCTTTCAAGGCTCTATAAAAGTAACATATTATTATATCTCTGTCAAGCAAAAGAAAGAGACAAAGAGCTGATTGTTTGAGGCTAAAATCAACCCTCAGTCCAGTCGTTTCTCACTTTCTTGTCTGACTACTCGTTAAGCTCTTTTTTCATCTTTTGCAGCTCCTGCTTAAGCTCTTTCATTTTTAGCTCCCTGCCCACCACCAACCTTCTGAACTTTTCAAGCTCCTGCACTCTTTGCTTTAACTCCTTCGTTCTTTCTTCTATTACCTCCTCTCTCCTTTCTGCCCGCTCCTGTAGCTCCCTTGTTCTAGCTTTTACCCTTACCTCGAGCACCTTCTGAGCCGCTCTTTCTTTTTCAAGAAGACCAAGAGTGTTTTTGTTAAAAAGATATCCGAAAGCTACCGACATAAAAACAAGGGCTAAGATTAAAGATTCGGATGCTTCCCAAAAAATATCTCTGTTAGCCATAAAAGAAAAAAGCAACGAAGCCATCCCCAAGAAAATAATCAAGAGAAGAAATTTAAACATGGGGCAGCTTTTAAATCCTATTTGACAGTAACGACACCTTTGCCAAGGAGGAGACTCTATCGATCTCGCCACCCAACAGTTCGGGTTGACGTAATTCGGACTGCCCTGTTCTGCATTCGAAAAAATTTCTGTTTTTTGGTCTCTGAATCCAAAAGATTTTTTGATAACGAAGATATAAAGTAGAGTTGCGGCGCATACTCCTGAAAAACCGGACAATATCATAAGAAAAGAAAGGGCTAAAACAAAAGCCCAGGCAACACCGGTAAAAACATTAAAATAAACAAGGGTTGAACAGACGACCAGTGTCAATCCTCCAAAAAGGCAGGCAAATCTCAACTCGCCAACGGGTCTGGGAATAGGCTCGGCTCTAGGACTGAACTTAGGTCTTAAAAATCTTTTGTGAAACTGATACACCAGATTTGTCCTGTTGGGCCGCACGACACCAATTATCATAATCACAGCGCAGACAAAGGAAATCCACAAGTTCCTTGTTAAAAAACTGGTCAGAGCCAGGACCCCGTAAAAGGTGCGGCAAAAGCGCAAAGAGCTTTCATAGGTTTTGATTTTTTTCATCTGAAAAATTTAATAAACCTCTTCACTTATTTTACAATAAATTTCCAAGAAAATAAAAAATGGGAATAAAATACCAATCCGTAACAAGAGGCAAACCAACCTTCTTGCTGTTCAAAAATTAGGAGAGGCCGAATAGAGTTAAAGCTTATACCTAAAAATAATTGGAATGGAACTGTTGAAGAAAATTCTCAAAGACCTGCGAACTTGCTTATAAACCAGAACACGACTCCTCCTACCCCCCAGAGAGGAATACTCAACAAGCTTGTGTAGCCCATAACATCAAACTTGCTGTATTCCCATAATTTTTTATTGAGAACCTTGTGATAAACAAAGCCTAAAAGCCCTTCAGCTAAAAAACCGACACAAGAGCTATAAAAAAACATTTTCAGTATGTTTCTGTCATAATAAAAAGAAAGAAAAACAACAAAACAAACAGGAACAATAATCATTGCTATGTACTCGCTCCACCTAAATTCTTTAGTTTCTCTGCCGTAAAGATAAGCAAGAAAAAAACCAAAAAGGCTAATAGTCACAAAAAGTAACCAAAGGTTCAATACTTCCAACATGGTTTTAGTTTTTAAAGTTTACCATTGATCTATTTTACCAAAACAAAAACCCAGCACAAGCTGGGTAGTCGTAACCGGGACAGTGGAACAATATTAGAGTAATTTAAGTTAAGAAACTGAAAAACAACGCTCTTATATGTTCACTTCATCTATCCCCCTGGGTTCTCCAGTATAAAAGCAGACCAAAAAGACTAATTGTTATAATCAAGCTTATTAGACAAAATAAGGCTTGACTATGAAAGTGTCGAGTACACAAGCCTTAAACTTTCAAAAACTTGTATAGCTTGAAATTGTTATTTTCATAAACCAACTAGCCTTGACAAGACTAAATAACTATATTTTAATAACAAAAGAACGGTACGGTCAATTCAAAAGGAGGATAAAATGAACGGGCGCATAAGCGTAAGGAGGTTACTAAGTTACTTCTTTCCCTTTTTAAAGAGGGAAAAGAAGGGTCGAAGGGAGGTTTATCTCATGGGTAGCATTACTGAGGTCGAGGTATACAACCGGATTCAAGAAATCCTCAGACTTCACGACGAGGCACCTGGAGAAGAGATCACCCTCTATGTCTCAAGTTTAGGGGGGGATTTTGACCTCGCTGTCAGCTTCGTTGAGTTGGTGCGGACCAAGAACATCAACTTAAAGACCATAGCTCTGGGAGCTGTCAGCTCCTCCAGTGTACTGATATTCCTGGCAGGAAAAGAAAGAATTGTAACTAGCAATTCTCACTTTCACCTACATGAGCTTTCCAAAAGATTAAACGGAAGCTTCACCTCCTCAGAAATTATTAGGCTAGCAGAAGATGCTGCTCGAGGGCAGCATGTATACAACAGCTTAATAAAGGAGAGGACCAGACTCAGCCTGGAGGTGATCAAGGAAATAGTTGAGAATGACGCCTACCTAGAAAGCGAAGAAGCCTTAGAGTGTGGATTCGCACACAGGATAGTCTAGTCAGAGAGCACGGGACGGAAGACGTTCCGTGCTTTTATTTTAATGAGAAAACGATCTAGAACGTTGGGATAGATAAGTTATATGGAAAAGATGGAGAAATTAGTGTTCCACATACTTTCCGCATAAAATAGTAGAGCTCGGCATATGCCGAGCTCTCTATCTAGTTGAGCCCATCTTCACCGTTCTTTTTCTTTTCCCTAGCAGAAATCGGCGGCCCTCCTTCCTCCAACAGGAGGTTCCAGAAGACAAGAACCCCCCAGTAGAGATACACAATACCCACAGGTATTGCGAGAAGAGCTAAGAGGAAAAGAATACCCACACACACCTTTGCAACTATCAGATCCATGTCAACCCCCCCCCTCGTTCCTTTCTCCCTTCTCTTTCCTTGAGATCAGGGAATTTTCGTGCCTGAATCCATCAGGTACGTAAAGAGCTTCCACCATTTTGCCATAGACTGTCAG
>CAZCSI010000007.1:0-23267 GCA_964501525.1 uncultured Candidatus Saccharibacteria bacterium
ATATCCCTTAATCCGGATGTGGTTATAAAAACCATACTCTCAGTATCTGAAAACCTTGACAAGAAGAAGAGAGTGGATTAAAATAAAAAACGTATTTACATATTCGGTTTCAATTAACAAATAGCTTTGATACCCTGGCCGCTGGATCGAGGGCAGGTTTTATTTAGGACCTGTTTTTTTATCAAAGCTGAACTCTTGTTTTAAAATTTAAAATGAAAATAAAAGATTTTTCAAAAAGCAAACATAATTTGCCAGTCGGAGATCTTTTGACTCTCCAGCGCAAGAGCTGGCAGCGGTTCTGGGACAAAGAGTTTCCCGCTTTACTGGAAGAGTTCTCGCCCATCAAGGATTACACCGGTAAAAAACTCGAACTGCACCTTCTCGGTTACTATCTGGATGAGCCCAAGTACAAGAGCAGGGAAGAGGCGCGTTACAACAATGCTTCTTACGCCGCCCCGCTGAAGATAAAAACTAAACTTGTCAACCTTAAAACAAAAAAAGAGAAAAAACAGGATGTGCGCCTGGCTAACTTTCCCCTGCTTACAGAAAGGGGAACTTTTATTATTGACGGTATAGAAAGGGTGGCTATTTCCCAGTTGATACGCTCCCCGGGCGTTTTTTTTACATCGAGGCACGTTAGGGGTAAAGAGGCTTTTGGAGCCAAGATCATACCGGATAGGGGGGCCTGGCTCAGGTTTGTTACTCACTGGACCGGGTTTATCGCGGTCAAGATAAACCGAAGACGCAAAGTACCGATTACGACTCTTTTGCGGGCTTTGGGAATGGAAAAGAATCAGGAGATAAGGGATTATTACAAAGATGTTCTGAAGGGAGGAGAAATCGATTATATTGAGAAGACCCTGGAAAAAGATTCTACCAAGAATCAGAAAGAGGCCTTTTTGGAGATCTACAGCCGGCTCCGGCCGGGAGAGAGAGGAACAGCCGAGGTGGCGCAGGATTTTATTGAAGATATGCTTTTCAACCCCCAGCGTTATGACTTTGGAGAGGTGGGCCGTTGGAAAACTTGGCAGCGCCTTCCTAAGCTGGCTCCTTCAGGAGACAATTTGGTTGATAAAATAAAAAGAAAAGACAGGGCTTTAAAACCCGAGGATGTTTTTGCTATAACAGAAGAAATTATCAGGCTCAACAATACCCCCGGGGCCCAGCCGGACAAGATTGACCACTTGGGCAACAGAAGGGTCCGGGTGTTTACAGAGCTCCTTCTGAACTCCTTAAGGGTTGGGATGAGAAGGTTGGAAAGGGTGGCCAAGGACAGAATGGCCTCACGGGACATAACTGAAGTCAGGTCATCTGATATCATTAACCCGCGGGTTTTCGAGGCCCGGGTTCAATCCTTTTTTGCCACGGGGCAGATGAGTCAATTTATGGACAACGAGAATCCGGTGGCCGAGACCGAACACAAAAGAGAGTTGACCGCTAAAGGCCCTCAGGGCCTGACCAGCGAAAGGGCTGGTTTTGAGGTCAGGGATGTTCAGCCCTCTCACTACGGAAGAGTATGTCCCATTCAGACTCCTGAGGGCCAGAACGTAGGCCTGATTGTCCATCTCTCTCTGTATGCCCGGGTAAATGATCTCGGGTTTATAGAAACCCCTTATTTCCGAGTGAAAAAGGGACGCATTACTAAAGACATAGTTTACCTTAATGCTTTTGAGGAAGAAGATAAAATTATCGGCTCCGGTTTAATAGAGACAGACGGTAAAGGCAATATATTGGCTGATGAGGTAGAGGCGAGGATTAAGACTAAGCCGGGGATGGCTGATAAAAATGAATTGGAACTGGTTGATGTTTCTCCGGAGCAGATCTTGTCGGTAGCTCCTTCGCTGGCTCCTTTCCAGCAGAACAATGATGCCAACCGCGCTTTGATGGGCTCCAATATGCAGAGACAATCTCTGCCCCTCATTGATCCGGAGGTGCCTCTTATTTTGAGCGGTGTGGAATCAAGGGTGGCCCGGGATTCCGGATTGCAGATAAGAGCGGAAAAAAACGGGGTGGTGAAGGAGGTGGACGGGCAGCATGTCAAGCTGGAGGTGAAAGGAAAGCAGGGCAAGAAGATAGAAAAAAATTATCCGCTCAGGGTTTTTGTTCAAACCAACAAAAACTCTTGTTTTCATCAAAAACCCGTAGTTGACAAAGGCCAGGAGGTTAAAAAAGGAGATGTGCTGGCTGAGGGAGGGGCCATTGTGGACGGCAGAGTTTCTATAGGCAAGAACCTTTTGGTGGCTATTATGTCTTGGGGGGGCGCTAACTACGAAGATGCAATTCTTGTTTCCGAAAGGCTGCTTAAAAATGAAAGCTTCAGTTCTATCAGGGTCAGGAGTTTTTCCTGCCGGGTTAGAGACACCAAGGTTGGGCCGGAGCAGACTACGTTTGACATTCCTAATGTGAGCAAGGAGAAACTATCCAACCTGGATGACGAAGGTATAATTAGAATCGGCTCTAAGGTGGGCTCCAATGACATTCTGGTGGGTAAGGTTTCTCCCAGAGAGAAAGAGACTCTAACAGCCGAGGAAAGGCTTTTAAAAGCTATTTTTGGAGAAAAGGCAAAACAAGTTAAAAATACATCTTTGACCTTGAAACATGGAGAAAGGGGTGTGGTGATGAGCATCAGAACCTTCTCCCGAGAACAGGGGCATCGGCTTGACCCCGGAGTGATCAAGCAGATTGATGTTGAGGTGGCCCAGATAAGAAAGTTGACGGTGGGGGACAAGCTGGCTAATCGGCATGGAAACAAAGGAGTTATCACCAAAATCCTGCCTGAAGAAGATATGCCATTTTTAGAAGACGGGACTCCGGTTGACGTTATTCTTAATCCTACCGGTATTACCAAAAGAATGAACTTCGGCCAGGTTTTGGAAGCACATCTTGGATTGGCTGCTAAAAAAATCGGTTATCATGCTCAGAGTCCGGCTTTCTCGGGAGCCACAGTAACAGAGGTTAAAAAGGAGCTGAAAGAAGCTGACCTGCCTGAGGACGGCAAGATGACTCTTTACGACGGCCGTACCGGTCAAGATTTTCACGACAAAGTCACGGTGGGCTATATGTATTTGATGAAGCTGGACCATATGGCTGAGGACAAGCTGCATATGAGGTCCATCGGTCCTTATTCTCTTATCACTCAGCAGCCTTTGGGCGGAAAAGCCCAGTTCGGCGGACAGCGTTTTGGTGAGATGGAGGTTTGGGCTTTGGAAGGATACGGAGCCGCTTACAGCCTGCAGGAGATGCTTACTATAAAATCTGACGATGTGATGGGCCGGGCTCAGGCCTACAAATCGATACTTCAGGGCAGACCCATTAAAACACCTACTGTGCCCGCTTCTTTTAATCTTTTGGTCAACGAGATGAAGTCTCTGGGTCTTAACATCATTATTGAAGAGGAATCATAAACAATAGGTCATAGTGCAGTTTTGGGATAAGCTTCTCAGCGCTATAACTATTTTTATTATATAACTTATGGAGATAAAAGATTTTGAAAGTATAAGAATAAAGCTTGCCTCTCCCAAGGAGATTCTTTCCTGGTCTCACGGAGAAGTTTTAGAGCCGGAAACAATTAATTACAGAACCTTAAAGCCGGAAAAAGACGGCTTGTTTTGTGAGAAGATTTTCGGGCCGACCAAGGATTATCAATGTTACTGCGGCAAGTACCGCGGACGGCAGTACAAAGGCATTGTGTGCGACAGATGCGGGGTAGAGGTAACCAGCAGCAAAGTAAGAAGGGAGAGGATGGGTCACATAGAGCTGGCGGCGCCGGTAGCTCACATTTGGTTTTTGAGGGGTATTCCTTCCCGCATCGGTATGGTGTTCGGGGTTTCCCGCAGAGACCTTTCAAATGTGGTTTATTTTGTTTCTTATATCATCATCTCTGTATCTGACGAAGACAAAGAAAGAGTTTTAGAAGAGATCAATGATGAATACAAACAGAAGGTAAAGGAGCGCAAAGGAGAAATTGAAGACGATGAGGAGCTGAAGAAAGTTCTCAGACAGCTGCGTGCGGCTCGAGACAAGGCCGTTGACCAGCTTTCTGCAATTCACAAGCATAATGTTATCTCCGAGGTTGAATACAGGCGTCTTAGTTTGAAGTACGGAGAGATTTTTGAGGCCAAGACCGGGGCAGAGGCCCTTTTCACAATGTTCAAAGAGATAGACCTCGAGCAGCAGATAGAAAAACTCAGAAAAGAATATGAAGAGGCTCCCTCTTCAAGAAGAAAAAAGCTGCTGCGGCGTCTTAAGTTTTTCGAAGGGCTTGAAAAAGCAGGCCTTCGTCCGGAGTGGATGTTTTTAGAGGTTCTGCCCGTTCTGCCTCCGGGATTGAGGCCCATGGTGCAGCTGGATGGAGGCAGATATGCTTCCTCGGACCTGAATGATCTTTACCGGAGAGTTATCAACCGCAACAACCGGCTTAAGTATCTGCTGGAGATATCAGCCCCCGAGGTTATTATTAGAAATGAAAAAAGAATGCTTCAGGAAGCGGTTGATGCTTTGATGGACAACGGTATGCGGTCCAGCACGGTTACGCGTCCGGCCGCAGGCGGAAGAAGGCCCCTCAAAAGTTTGGCCGATATGTTGAAAGGAAAAAAGGGCCGTTTTAGAAGAAATCTACTGGGGAAAAGAGTGGATTATTCCGGCCGGGCTGTAATTGTGGTCGGTCCGCACCTTCCGCTTCATAAAGCAGGAATTCCCAAGGAGATGGCTTTGGAGATGTTCAAGCCTTTTGTTATCAAAAAACTTTTGGAAAAAGAAGAGGCCTATAATGTACGCAGCGCCAAAGATATAATCGACGAAAAAACAGACGAGGTATGGGCCACACTGGAAGAGGTTGTCAAGGGCCAGTATGTACTTCTCAACAGGGCTCCTACTTTGCACAGACTTTCAATTCAGGCTTTTGAACCGGTTTTAGTGGAAGGGAAAGCAATTCAGGTTCCCCCTCTCGTTTGTCCTGCCTTCAACGCTGACTTTGATGGAGACCAGATGGCGGTTCATCTTCCGCTTTCCAAGGAGGCGCAGGAAGAGGCTAAAGAGAGAATGCTTTCCAGCCTGAATCTTCTTAAGCCTGCTCACGGGAAACCTATTGTCAACCCTTCGCAGGATATGATTATGGGGTGCTACTGGCTTACCACCCTTAGGAGTAAGGCGCAGGGAGAGGGCAAGGTTTTTTCCAGTCCGCGTGAAGCCCTGGCTGCTTATGAAGC
Source organism: uncultured Candidatus Saccharibacteria bacterium (assembly GCA_964501525.1). Lineage (GTDB taxonomy): Bacteria > Patescibacteriota > Minisyncoccia > Minisyncoccales > CAYTKG01 > CAYLVJ01. The sequence continues at coordinate 5,208 of CAZCSI010000007.1, forward strand.
CGGGCTGATTCACGTTCAGGCCGAGGTTGAAGTCAAGGGAATCAAAGGGGCCGAAGAAGAGCTTACCAAAACCTCTGTGGGCCGTATTATACTTAATCAGGCTTTACCGGATGAGCTTCCTTTTTACAATAAACGTCTTGACTCGGATAAGCTGGGTGACATCACCTGGGAGATTATAAGGAGATGCGGGTCCAGCAATGCAGCAGAGTATGTAAGCCATATTAAAGACATCGGGTTTGAATGGGCCAGCAAAAGCGGCATCTCTTTGGGAATGGATGATTTTGTGGTGCCCGAAGAAAAGACAGAGATTTTAAAGACAGCTGACGAACAAGTTAGTAAGGTGGAGAGTCTTTATGAAAAGGGCCTGTTGTCAGCGGAGGAAAAAACAGAGCAGGTTATCGAGGCCTGGACAGAAGCTAAGGTCAAAGTAGAGGAGATAGTGCCCAAGAAGCTTAACAAGCATTCCCCCATCTTTATTATGGCTGATTCGGGATGTCGTGGGTCCTGGAGCCAGCCGATTCAAATTGGAGGCATGAGAGGGCTTATGGTTGACCCTTCGGGGCGTGTTGTAGAGCTGCCGATTAAAAGCAGCTTTAAAGAAGGATTAGGGGTGCTTGAATATTTTATCTCCACTCACGGTTCGCGTAAGGGAATTTCCGACAAGGCGTTGGGTACAGCTGAGGCAGGTTATTTAACTCGTCGTTTGGCAGATGCAGCACATGATGTGATTGTTAACGAGGAGGACTGCGGCGAAAAAGAGGGCATAGAGGTCTTGTTAAAAGAAGCCGAGGATTTAGGCCAGGATGTCGGACAAAAAATTGCGGGCCGGGTTCTTTTGGAAAAAGTTACCGGTAAGAAAAACAAGGTGATTGCCAAAAAAGGGGAGATTATCACCTGGGAAAAGGCGAAAACGATAGAGAAGGAAGGCGTAGAGAGAATTAAAGTGCGTTCTCCTTTTAAGTGCAAAAGCTTGTGGGGGGTCTGTCAAAAATGCTATGGATGGGACCTCGGATATAACGAGCCGGTCAAGTTGGGTCAGGCGGTTGGTATAGTGGCAGCCCAGAGTATCGGGGAGCCCGGCACCCAGCTTACTATGAGAACTTTTCACACCGGCGGGGTGGCAGGAGAAGCTGATATTACTCAAGGTCTTCCGCGCACCGAAGAACTTTTTGAAACTAGAAAACCCAAAGGAAAGGCTGTCGTTTCCAAGGTTTACGGTCAAGTTGTTTCCGTGAAAAACGGAGTTGTTAAAGTAAGAGCCAACCCGAGCTCCAAGAAAAAAGCGGTTAAGCCCGATATTGTAGAATACAAAATTCCCGATTCCCGCCCCGTATTGGTTAAAAAAGGTGATAAAATAGAAAAAGGACAGAGAATCTGCGAGGGCAGTATCGACCTTAATGAGCTTTTCTATCTTCGAGGCATGGAACACACTCAGCGCTACTTGTTGTCCGAGATTCAGAAGATATACGTTTCTCAGGGGGTTAAGATTCATGACAAACACTTTGAGGTGATCATCAATAGAATGTTTTCCAGGGTCAAGATAACCGAGCCGGGCGGCACTCCGTTCCTGCCTGGAGAGATTGTTACGCGCGACAGGTTTCTATCGGAAAACGAGAAAATCAAGGAGGAAAAAGGAAAAGAAGCTCAAGCTGAACGTCTTTTGCTGGGTATTTCCAGGGTTTCTCTCAGTGCGGACAGCTTTCTTTCTGCCGCTTCGTTTCAGCGTACTTCAAAGGTGCTTATTGAGGCAGCTCTTCGCAATCAGGAAGACCCTCTGCGCGGACTAAAAGAGAATGTTATCGTTGGCAAACTGGTTCCTGTCGGCACCGGATTTCCCAAACAAAAAGAAAGTTCCTCTTAATAGGGCTTTGAGGTTCACTTTAATATGGGTCGCAGAAAAAAGAAAAATAAAAACGGGGTTGTGAACGCAGTTTTAAAAGGAGCTAAGGCTCTGCTGGTTAGAATTTTCAGGGCCTTGATCAATATTCCCGGCCGGATCAAAAGAAATATTTTATCAGCGATGATATTTCTGATGGCCCTTATAGTTTTTCTTGGATTTTTCAGTTTGGCAGGCAGAGGCGGAGAAAGAATAAATACTTTTTTGTTTCGGCAGTTCGGTCACGGCTTATACTTGCTGCCGGCTCTCTTTATTATCTGGGGATTGTTTTTTCTTTGGTCCCCGCGCCGTCTCATATGGCTGGGCCTTGTTTCCGGACTGGCTTTTCTTGTTATCGCTTCGGGAATGATAGAGGTTGTCAGGGCTCCGGGCATAGAGGGGGGGAGACTAGGAGAGGTTGCTGTCGAGCCGGTAGTGATTTATTTTGGAGAACTGGTTTCTTTTTTAGGATTTGTTATTTTACTTTTTCTGAGCGGAGCTATTTTATGGTACATTTTTGAGGCCTCTTTATTTGAAGAAGAAGAGGTTAAGGGTTTTGGCCAGAGATTTAAAGACCTTCTGTCGCCTTCGGAACTCGAGGTTTTAGAGGTAGAACCCAAAAAACATAAACCGCGGAGAAAAGAAAAAAAGAAAGAAAAAGAAGAAAAAGTGGAAGAGCTCAAAATTTCCAAGGGCAGTTTGGTTTCTTCTTTACCTCCGTTGGATCTTCTCGAGGTGCGTAAAAGAGAGCCTGACTCGGGCGACATTCAAAAAGGAAGAGATATAATTAAAAAGACGTTTGATAATTTTGACATCGATGTTAAGATGGTGGGCATCAATGTGGGGCCTACTGTAACACAGTACACTCTTAAACCGCCTAAAGGGGTGCGTCTTTCCAAAATAACAGGGCTTTCCAATAATTTATCTTTGGCTTTAGCCGCCCATCCCGTTAGGATCGAGGCGCCTATTCCCGGTCGTTCTCTGGTTGGCATCGAGGTGCCTAATAAAAGGAGGGGATTGGTGCGCCTGAGAGGCCTTTTATCGAATCCGAAGTTCAAAAAAGGCGACCACAGTTTAGGTTTTCCTTTGGGTGAGGATGTGGCTGGAGAAGCGGTGTATAGTGATTTGTCCCGCCTGCCCCATCTTTTGGTGGCAGGAGCGACTGGGACCGGAAAAACAGTGTTTCTCAACTCTTTTGTCCTTTCTCTTTTGTACCGAACCGGACCGGATGAACTGCGTTTTATCCTTGTCGACCCTAAGCGGGTAGAGTTTTCCATATTCAAACACCTTCCTCATCTTCTTTGTCCGGTTGTATCCGATGCGGAAGAAACCATCGGTGTCTTGACTTGGCTGGTAGAGGAGATGGAGCGCAGATTCAAAATTTTGTCCACCAACGGTTCCCGCAATATCTACTCTTACAACAAAAAAGTAAAGGGGTCCGAAAAGGAGAGCCATATTCCCTATATCGTGCTTGTCATTGACGAGCTGGCCGACCTGATGGTTGCCCGCGGTAAAGAGCTGGAGGGCAAAATCGTGCGTATTGCCCAGATGGCCAGAGCGGTCGGAATCCATCTGGTGGTCGCTACTCAGAGGCCTTCAGTAGAGGTTATCACCGGATTGATCAAGGCCAACATTACAACCCGGATCAGTTTTCAGCTCCCAACTCAAACCGATTCCAGAACTGTGCTTGATATGTCCGGCGCGGAAAAGCTTCTGGGTGCGGGGGACATGCTTCTTATTTCTCCGCGCAGGGTAAAGCCGAGAAGAATTCAGTCTCCTTATGTTTCCGAGGAAGAGGTGAAAAGGGTGACGGATTGGATAGAAAAAGAGATGGCGGAATCTCTGCCTGCCGAGGATAATGTTTCTTTAAGACTGCGTGAATTTTTAGAAGATACGGAGAGCGGGGTGATGACCATAGACGGTATGGAAAAAGACCCTTTGTACGAGGAGGCGAGAGAGATTGTGATTCGCAACCAGAAAGGCTCTGCCTCTTTGCTTCAGCGCCGGCTCAGAATCGGGTACGTAAGAGCTGCTCGTATTTTGGATATGCTGGAGGCGGAAGGGATTGTGGGGCCCTCAAGGGATTCCAAGGCGAGACGAGTATTGGCGGACGAAGAAGAGTTGGAGGACCTTCAAGAGCTGGATGACCCTCGGCTTTATGACCCTGAAGAGTAGTTTGTTAATGGATGTGAGCGCAATATTGTGATAAGATAAAAGAGTATGGCAAAAAAGAAAAAAGAAAAAAAAGAAAAAGAAGACAAAGAGCTGAACGAGGCCATCAGTCAGATTAAAGAAAAGTTTGGAGAAGGCGCCATTATGAAGCTCAGAGAGGCCAGAGCTTCGGATGTTGATGCTATCTCTACCGGCTCCATATCTTTAGATGTTGCCCTGGGTGTGGGCGGGATACCCCGAGGCCGGGTAATAGAGATTTACGGACCGGAAGCCACGGGTAAAACAACTTTAGCCCTGCATATTATAGCGGAGGCGCAAAAAGAAGGCGGTACGGCCGCTTTTGTGGACGCTGAACATGCTTTAGACCCCGCTTACGCCAAGAGAATAGGTGTTAATACGAACGAACTTTTGATATCTCAGCCCAGTTCAGGAGATGAGGCGCTTCAAATTGTCGAAACTTTGACCAAGTCCGGCCGGGTGGATGTGATAGCGATTGATTCGGTTGCAGCCCTGACGCCCAAGGGTGAGATAGAAGGAGAGATCGGTAATTTTCAGATAGGGCTTCAAGCCAGAATGATGAGTCAGGCTCTGCGTAAACTGGCAAGTATTGTGTCCAAGCAGAATACTTCTGTTATTTTTCTTAATCAAACCAGAATGAAAATCGCTTCGTACGGCAACCCGGAGACAACTTCGGGCGGCATTGCGCTCAAGTTCTATTCTTCGGTTAGGATCCGGCTGGGCCGGAGAGCGAAAATTAAATCAAAAGACAAAATCATCGGCAACAGAGTGAAAGCCAAGGTGGTTAAAAACAAGGTGGCAGCTCCATTCAAAACTGCGGAGTTCGATATTTATTACAACGAAGGTATTTCCCAGGAGGCGGATATTATAAGGGCGGGGGCAGACCAGGGGGTGGTGCAGAGAAAAGGCGCCTGGTATTATTTTGGAGAAGAAAAGCTGGGGCAGGGGATGGAGGAGTCAAAAGATACTCTGCGGGAAGACAAGAAGCTCAGGAAAAAGATTAGAGAAGAGATAACGAAAAAGGTAAAAGAAGAGGATGATTCATAATTCATAGTTGCTTGACGATTGATAAATAAAAATCCGCTGAAAGCGGGTTTTTATGTTGACTTTTAGGCTTTAAGTTGCTAATTTAATAAAAAGGAGGATGGTCCTTCTTTTTATTTTCACATAAAGGAGGTGAGCAAAGTGACTGAGATAAAGGAGGTGGGGACAGTGACGCCCAAAGTGTTCGAGGTCCGCTTCCAAGCCCTTTTGACCCCTGAGGATTTTGAAGAAGATCTTTCCCGGGCCAAGAGGGCGGTACGGAACAAGTACGGGGATGTCGGGAAGCTGAGGAAGCATTATTCTTCCCAACACCCCGGGAAAACGCCAACCAACGTGATATGGCTTACGAGAGAGTAACCCGTTAAGCCGAAGGACTCACTAAGCAGTGAGTCCTTTTGTTTTTCGCCGCTTCTTCTATTCCTGCGGGTACTTGGAGGTGGAGGAGAGAAGTCCCATGTGCCGCGCTCTCTTGACAGCTTTGCTCATCAGGCGCTGATGTTTAGCGCAGAGACCGGTTTTGTCTCTTTTTCTTATTTTACCCAAACTGGTAATAAACCTGCGTAACAGGTTGGCGTCTTTCCAGTCGATATCATCTATATTTCTTTTGCAAAAATAACAATCTGTAGCGTAGTTTGACATACTTTTTACGTTGCTTAGAAGGGAATATCTTCCACCCTTATTTCTTCTTCATCTTCATCTTCTCCACTTTCCTCAATCTCCTCTTCTTCGATAACGGGTATATCCTGCTCTCTTGTTTTTCTGGCTTTTTGAGGTTTTCTGGTTGGTCTGGCTTGCCCCTGATCCATATTTTTGGGAGGGAGTTGAACGCTTTCAGCTACGATCTCGGTTGTTTTTCTCTGATTTCCTGAAGAGTCTTCCCAGGATCTTGTTTGGAGGCGGCCTTCTACCAGGATTAAAGAACCTTTATTCAAATAACGGGATATTATTTCAGCCAGTCTTCTCCAGGCCACCACGCTGTGAAATTCTGTTTCTCTTTTTTGCTCTCCGCTTTCTCTATCCTTCCAGACCCGATTGGTAGCCACCCCAAAAGAGCACACAGCAATACCGGAAGAGGTGTTTCTTAACTCAGGTTCTTGAGTCAGCCGGCCGACAATAATAACTTTATTAAAATTCATATTGGTTAAGTTTTTTAGCTTTCGTCAAGTATCTGGTCTAATTTCTCTTCTATTTTTTTCAACTCGACCTTTGCCTTTCCTGTTTCTTTCTTAGCGGAAGCAGAAGGCTTGAAACTTCTTTTTCTTGTCCTAACTTTTCTTTTCTTTGTTTTTTCAATCATGGTTCGAAATATATTCGGAGTATTCTTGATTTTTTCATTAAGGCCTGCGACCTGGTTTTCTTCTATCTGGAACCTGACGGTGAAGATAAAAACTTCTGTCTTGTCATTAATGGGATAGCTTAACTTTACCGCTTCTTTTTTTCTCTCCTGGGTAAGAATTCCTCCGTGCTCCTGAATCAGCAGCTCTATACTGGAAGCCTTTTGCTGGACCTCTTCAGCTTTAATGTCAGAAGGTACGAGGTAGTTTAATTCATACAGTTTCATGGCGAAGTTTTGTTATATTTTAAACTCTATTATATCTCCGTCCTGCATTATGTAGTCGCGGCTGACGGTTTTTACAGCTCCTTTGTTTTTAGCTTTTTTCCAACCTTTAAGTTCTATCAGCTCCTCGCAACTTACAACCTCTGCCCGGATAAATCTTTCTTGAAAATCAGAATGAATTTTTCCGGCTGCTTCAAGCGCGGTGCCGCCTTTTTTAAGGGTGGAAGCGCGTACTTCTCGGCCACCCTTTATTGTATAAAATGTTATCAAATCTAATACTTTGTGGCAAGTGTTTATCAGTTCAGGCAAAATACTTTTTACTCCGATCTCCTTTCTTTCCTGTGGAGAAAAATCCAATATTTCCATTTCCGTATGAAGATCGGCTTTAATAAGGGGAGAGACCTTTTTTTCAAGAGGAATATTTTGCTGTCCGATATTGAGCAGGTAAACGGTCGGTTTTTGGGTCAGAAGTTGAAAACTTTGAATTAGCTCTTTTGACTCCTGATCAAGATCTGAACTGGATATTCTTTTTCCTTTTTCCAGCTTGTTTTTTATCCGCTGCAGGAGGTTCTTTTTCTCTTCTGCCTCCTTGTCAAGAACTCCGCCCTCCATTTTTGACAAGGCCTTATTTACGGTCTCCAGGTCTTTCATAACCAGTTCAGTGCTTATGATTTTCAGGTCTCGATCCGGATTGACCGATTTTTCTACATGAGCCACTCGTTTACTTTTAAAACCCCTTATAACCTCCACCAAGGCGGAGCAGTTTCGTATCTGAGCCAAAAAATGATTTCCCAGTCCTTGACCCTTGTGAGCTTCCTTTACCAGTCCTGCGATGTCCCAGAACTCAATAGTAGCCGGATTTTTCTTATCCGGACTGATGATTTGCACCAGTTTCTGGAAATTTTCATCCGGCACCGAAATAATGCCTATATTGGGGTCTATAGTACTAAAAGGCCGGGGTTCGATGCGAACCTCTCTTTTGGTAAGGGCCTTGAACAAAGTGGACTTTCCTGCATTTGGAAAGCCGATTATGCCAACTGAAAAAGGCATTGATTTATGCTATAATAAACCAAGGTACAAATCAAGTTGATATGAGAATAAACCCCGGTATTTTTCAAAAATATGACATTAGAGGCCGTTTTCCCCAAGAGTTGAACGAGAGAACGGTTTATCTTGTAGCCAGAACTTTTGGGCTGCTTTTTAAAGATAAAAAGAGAATAGCGGTGGGCAGAGATGCCCGTCCTTCTTCCGTCTCTCTTCAGGAGGCGGTTATTAAGGGGCTTGAGGAAACCGGTAAAGAGGTGATTGATGTAGGGATGGCTTCCACTCCGGCTTTTTACTTTTCCGTTGTTCATTTTAAATGTGATGGAGGTATTTTTGTGACCGCCTCTCATCTCTCCGAAAAGTTTAACGGAATGAAAATTGTAGGCCGAGACGCGGTTCCGATAGGAAAAGAAGAGGGGTTGGGAGAGATAGAAGAGATGATCAAGCAGGGAGAGATTCATTTTCGAAAACAGCAGGGAAAGGTGGTTGAAAAAGACATTTCATCTTCCTATGTAGAAGAAGTTAAAAGCAAAGCAGGGTCTTTTTCCGGAGAAAAGATAGTTATGGATGCCGGCAATGGTATGACCGGCCTTTACCTTCAAAAGATTTTTAAAGATCTGGAGTTGAATATAGTGCCTTTGCTCTGGGAGGTTGACTGCTCTTTTCCCAATCACGGCGCTGATCCTAAAGAACCTCGAAACAGGGAGACAGCCTCAAAAAAAGTGGATGAAGAAAAAGCGGGTCTCGGATTTCTTTGGGACGGAGACGGAGACCGATTTTACGCTTTGGACAGCAGGGGAGAGGTGATTGACCCCAGCTTCATATCCTTAATTATCGGCCGGTATTTAATCAGTAAATCGGAGCATAAAAAAATAGTGGTTGATATCAGGACTTCAGGTGTTGTTGAAGACAAGATAAAAGAGGCAGGCGGAGAGGTTATAAGGTCAAAAACATGGCATCCTGAAGTTAAGAAAAAGATGAGGGAGGAGAATGCGGTTTTCGGGAGTGAAACCTCAGGCCATTATGTGTTCCAAGATTTTTATTATCTTGACGACGGGCTGCTGGCCGCCCTTTATTTTTTAGAGGCGGTTAAAAAACTGGAAAAGCCGTTGGAACAATACCTGGAAGAACTTCGAAAAGAATACTTTATTCTGCCCGAGACCAACTTCGAAGTTGAAAGCGAAAAAGAAGTTCAAAACATACTGTCGAGATTAGAAGATTTTTACAAAGAACAGGCCTCTCGTATAGAAAAAATAGACGGTTTGAGCGTCTATTTCTCTGATTGGCGTTTTAACCTGCGTCCTTCTCAGTCAGAGCCGCTTCTTCGTTTAAACATGGAGGCCAAGACTGAAAAAGTTTTACAGTCCAAGAAAAAGGAGATCGATTCTTTGGTCAAGGGGTCTTAAAACTCCAGACCCATCTTGGCCCTTACTTGTTTCAACTTTGCCTGAGCTATTCTTTCCGCCTTTTCCCGGCCTTTTGACAAGGCCTTTTTAATTTCTTTTTCTGATTTCTCTTTTTCAATTTTTCTGAAAGGAGCCAAAGAGTCCTGCAAAAGCCGGCTTAGGCTTTGTTTAAAAAAGGCGTAATCCTTATCTTTGAATATACTTTCTAATTCTTTTATCTCTTTGTCGCCGAAAAGAGAATAGATGGTGAGCAGGTTGGAGACCCCCGGTTTATTGTCCGGGTCGTACTTTATTTTTTTTCCGGGGTCTGTTACCGCTGCCTTGACTTTGTTCTCTATGGAAGCAGGGCTTTCGAAAAGGCCGATGCATCCCTTGGGGTCGCCGGTTTTAGACATCTTTTGATTGGGGTTTGAAAGAGACATAATTCTGGCTCCGAGCTCGGGAGTGATGGGCTTGGGAATGGGAAAAACCTTTCCGAACCGCCGGTTGAATTTACGGGCCAGGGTTCTGGTCAGCTCAACATGCTGAACCTGGTCCTCGCCTACGGGTACACCTTCTGTGTTATAAAGCAGGATATCGGCTGCCATAAGAACGGGATAATTCAAAAGCCCGGCCTTAGGGCTTTTGGCTTTCATCGATTTTTCTTTGTACTGAGTCATTCTCTCCAGCTCTCCGACAGGAGTGATCGTGCTCAGCAGCCAGGCAAGCTCTGCATGTTCTTTTACCTGGGACTGAAGAAAAAAGACACTCTGATCCGGGTTTATGCCTGCCCCAAGATAAGCCAAAGCTGTTTCATAGATGTGGCCGCTTAATTTATCGGTTTTGTAGGGGGTGGTCAAAGCGTGCCAGTCTACAATACAAAAAACACAATCGTGTTTTTTCTGGATATCCACCCAGTTCTTTATAGCTCCCAGATAGTTTCCGATATGTATCCCTCCAGTAGGCCGTACTGCGCTGAAGATTTTCATATTTTTAGTTGTTAGTTTGGTTATACCTCTATTATAACAGGTAAAACCATAGGCCTTCTTTTTGTTTTCGAATAAAGGTAGTCAGCTATCTTGTCTCTCATCTCTTTTTTCAGGGATTCGCTGTCGATTACTCTTCCCTTAGTTGCTTTTTTAGTTATGCTTTCCACTTTTCTTCGGGTTTCGGCTAAGAGGTCTTTCGATTCCCTGAGATAAACAAACCCTCTTGAAATGATATCAGGGGAGTTTTGAATTTTGCCGGTTTTCTTGTCAATAACCGCAATAACGACGAAGATTCCATCTTCAGCCAATCTTTCCCTGTCCCTTAAAACAATTTTGCCCACGTCTCCCACTCCTAACCCATCTACCAGGATGTAGTTGGTTTTGGCGCCTTCTTTTTTCACCGAAAACTTATTTTCGGAAAGATGAATGATATCTCCGTTTTCACTCATAATCACATTTTTTTCCGGAACACGTTCTTCTTGAGCCAGTTTTCCATGCGCCACCCGCATAGAATATTCTCCTTCAATAGGAATGAAAAAGCGCGGCTTCAATTTCCTGATCAAAAGCTTCAGTTCTTCAGCTTTGCCGTGTCCGCCGGCATGGATATCCATCATTTCGTAGTGATAGACGTTTTTGGTTTTTCTGAGAACGGCATTTTTAAGGCGTTGAACGCTGCGTTCGTTGCCGGGCACGACCGATGAGGAAAAGATAATCGTATCTTTGGGTTTGAGCTGGAGATGCCTGTGCTCTCCGCTGGACAAACGGGCCAGAACAGCTCTTTCTTCTCCCTGGGCTCCGGTACAAATAATGGTTATCTTTTCGTCCGGGTAGCGGCTGGCATGTTTAGCGTCAACACGGGTTCCTTTTTTAATTTTTAAATAATTTAATTTCTGTGCGATATCTACATTGGTTTCCATAGAGCGGCCGTTAATAACCACCTTTCGGCCGTGTTTTTCCGAGAGAACAATCAATTGCTGCACCCGGTTGAGAAGGGAGGCAAAGGTAGAAGCAATAATTCTTCCCTTTGCTTTTTTAAAGACCTTGTCCAGGTTTTCCATAATCTCTTTTTCGGATAGAGAGTGGCCCTCTTCCTCCGCCCGCGTAGAGTCGGACATAAGAAGAAGAATTCCTTCTTTTCCAATTCCTTCAATTCGTTTCAGGTCAATGGGTTTGTCAAAGAGGGGAGTGGGGTCAATCTTAAAGTCTCCGGTGTGAAATATATTTCCAACCGGAGTCTTGATTTTAACCGCAAAGCTGTCGGGGATGTTATGGTTAACGGTTATGAATTCAACCTCAAAGGGCCCTATTTTCTCTTTTTGTCCGTCAACTACTGTTTTAAAGTTCAGCTTCTTTTTTTGAGGAAATTCTTTTTGGCGGTTGATAATAATCTCTTTAGCCAATTTACCTGAGTAAAAAGGAAAAGAATAACCGAGTTTGTTCGTTAAATAGGGAATAGCCCCTATGTGATCATAGTGGCCGTGGGTGATTACAGCTCCCACTATATTTTTTTCTTTACCCTCAAGATAAGAGACATTGGGGATAATGAAATCGATGCCGGGAGTGGTTTCTTCCGGAAACATAAGCCCCATGTCCACTATCAAAATCTGTCCCCCGTACTCAAACAGGGTCATGTTAATGCCTACCTCCTCTAGTCCACCTAGAGGTATGATTTTCAGTTCTTGTTTTTTAGCCATATTTAATTTATTAGTTTGTTAATCTTTGTGCCGCGGGAGGGAGTCGAACCCTCATGAGCCGAAGCTCATAGCGCTCTGAACGCTACGTGTCTGCCAGTTCCACCACCGCGGCCACCCTTATTCTTCTATACCTGTTCTTAAAAAGTCCAATGACTCCGGCCTGGTGTTTAAAGGGTTTTCAAACCTTAGTTCCGGGACAACATCATAATTATTGTTTTTTATCCAGCCCTGTCGGGTGTAGTAATAACACTGCCCTCCCGTCTTTTCCAGTGTTTCATATATATTTTCCGTGTCCTCGGAAACCCAGTTCCCGGTTTCAAGAGTATCCTTTGGAGAAGGATTGATGGTTATTACCCAGTGATAGGGCGGAATAATAACCCACTGCCCCGGTTTCGCTTTTACAGCCACGGCTCTTTCTACTTTTTTCTCTTGGAACTTCTGGAGAAAAAATATCGCTTCACCTTCCAGAACGGTGTAAAGTTCTTGAAATCCTTTGGAGTTGCAGTTTCCTTTGGTGCGTACGAACTCTTCTCCCAGCATCAAGGACTTGATAACTGTTACGTCATAGCGTAAGTTTCCGTCTTTTTTTAAATTCCTATAAACCTCGTATAGCTCAAGCCCTCCGTTTTTTCGAGCGAACTTTTTATCATAAACCACCTTGTGCATCTCTTTTAGCTGTCTGATACTTGGTTTTTTATTCATAGTCTTATTTAAAAATTTTTTGATTATAAATAGTTTGGTACGAACCGGGTCAGTTTACCGCGTCAGCCTACCGCGTTAGTGTACCGCTTAATCCCTATCTTTGTCAAGGGCTTCTTATTTCAGTTTTCTTTTTGTTTTGATAAACCAGTTCTCGATGCCGGAGAATCTTTGGGCCGGCTCGCTGATGGTCTCGAGCCCTATTCCTTTTATCTCGTTGTTCACCGCATAAGAAAACTCAGGGCTGTAAAGCAGGATGGCGGGTCTGTCCTTAATGAATTGGTCCTGGAACTCGAGCAAATGTTTTTCAAACTCCTCAAAACTGTGTGCAGCCCTGGCTTTTTCCAAATAACCGTCTGCGTTGTCATTTTTATAAAAAGAAAGGTTTAATCCGGACCCTTGGATGCTTGAGGAGTGCCAGAAGGGGAAAGGGTCGGGGATCATACCCAGCATTTCTCCAAAGAGAAGAATCTCATATTGCCCCTCATTCATTATTTCCCGGCTTAGTACACTGAACTCGTATTGTTTGATCTCCACCTCCAGCCCTATTTTTTCCCACTGTCCGCTTATGGCGTAAGCGGTTCTTAATAGGAACTCCTGGTCAAGAGTAGTGATAGTGATTTTAACCGGTGTTCCCTGTTGGTCGTTGCATAGTTCGTTCAGTTTCTTCTGAGTGGTTTCTGAAACAATACCTGTTCCTTGTTCAAATCCCCAAGGGTCAAGTATCTCCTCTTTGTATTTCTCTTGAAAAGCAATAACTGCTTTTTCCGTTTTTGCTCCAAAATATCCGGTAATTTCTTTATCCGGGTAGATATCATCCCACTGACTTAAGCATTGTTGAAGTTTTTCCACCGCCTCTCCTTCGTCTCCCTTATCAAGCCTGGATTGAAATTTAAACTCCGGTTCCTCCTTTTCCATCCATGTTCCATTTTCTTTGACAACTCCGGCTTCTTCCAATAAGAATTCCGGAGTCTCTCCTTCCTCTTCTACCGGAGGTTGAAACCCGTACAGATCGGGTAAAATAGGGGAGACAACTTTTTGCCCGCGGTCGTTGATAGCTTCTCTTTTAATAGCTTCTTTGTCCAGGGCGGAAAAAAGAGCTTGTCTCACCCTTTCATTTCCAAGAAGATCATTCTGTTCGGGATTAAAGAACAGGCCGAAGTAGCGGGGAGAGCGGGCTGAATAAATGGTCAATCCTTTTCGGGTTGAATTCTCGGCTTGGACAGGGTCTGAGAAAAGAAAACTGTCTATTGCGCCCCTGCTTAAGCCCTGAATCACCTCCTCCTGGGTGTCAAAATAGGAGAAGTGAATTCTATCCAAATAAGTTTCTTGACCGTGGAATTCCTTGTTGGGAGCAAGAATAACCTCTGTTATTTTTCCTTTTTCATCCTGTTCTATCTGTTCCACCTGGAAAGGGCCGGAGCCGATAACCTGTTTTAAATTATAGGTGGAAAGAGCAAACTCTTCCGCAGTTACGTTTTTAAAAATATGCTTGGGGATTATTTTCAGCACCAGGCGTTCCTCAAAAGGAAAGTAAGGGTTCTCAAGCTCGAATCTTATTCTTTCGTCAGAAAGAGCTTCTACTTTAACTCCTATCCAGTTGGTTCTTTCCGGGCTTTTGTAGGCCGGATCCTGGATGGTTCTTACGGTAAAGACTACGTCTTCGGCGGTTATGGGCTCCCCATCGCTCCAGAAAATATCTTTTTTAAGAGTAACATCATATATACCCTGTTCTTTTTGAGCCGAATACTCTTCAACCATATCTTTCACCACCTCGCCCTTTTGGTTGTATTTCATCAGTCCTGAAAAGGTAAGCTGGACCAGGTCTCTGTCCGGGTCGCTTGAAGCCAGCACCGGGTTTATAAAACGAGGATGGCCCACCACACCTTCTTTAAACACACCGCCTTTGGCGGGCCCGATAATGGTTTTGGAAAAGTATAATGAGCGGAGGACGAAAAATGAAGAGAACAGAAAAACAAGAAAAAATATCAGGACAGCTATTTTTTCCTGCTTGTTTAAGGTCCGAGGCAGTTTACTCCACTGTGAAAGGGTGGGTAAAGCGTCAAACCGTCGGCCTGTCCTTTTAGCGAAGCGGCTGAATCTTTTTTTAAAGTTGGTACTCACTTGATTACCGGCTTATGGGGTTAAAGAGCCAGGTTTAGAACGCCTAATCCCAGGAACAAAAACCCTAAAAAAGCGGTAGCCCAAAAGACCTTTTTTTCAGCGCCCCGCAGAGTTCTATAAAATCGGCCGCCTCCGCCTATGAGCTGGCCGCTTCCTTTTCCCTTCTGAATAAGAATTACCCCGACGAGAAGAAGAGAAACGATAAGCTGTGCGATAGAAATTATCTGTTGTAGCTCCATATTTATTGTTCCGTATTAAGGTAGTTTTCTGTTAAGTAAAAAGGTGACCAAAGAGAGAAAGAGTCCGGTGAAAAAGAGCGGTGTTATTCCGGCGATAACCAGTTCGGGGAAAATGATATCAACCAGTTCCAGAATAATCATATTGATAACAAAATTAAAAAGTCCCAGTGTAAGAAGCCTTAAAGGCCAGGTTATCTTTTCCAGAATCGGTTTCAGGAGAGCGTTAAGCAGGCCTAATATAAAACCGGCCAAGGCCAGTATTTTAAGTGGTCCGTCGAAGCTTACGCCGGGGATGAATTTATGCCCCAGCCATAGCACCAAACTTCCACCCAAAGTGTAAGAAAAAAGATGAATAAACATAAATTAAAAGAAACCTCCCTGCATCTAACATAGCAAAAACCCGGGTTTTAGTCAATCTTTTTCTTGACTAAATGCCAAAAAACTTTTACTTTTAAGAAAGCAAGTTTTTGTTGTTAGTTCTTTTTCATAACCCCCTTAAGGAGGTGGGTGAGATGGGGAGATAGATAAAAAAATTCCCAAAAAAGGCGAATCGTCGCAATCAAAGAAAGCCGAGGCGCGGGCCAAGGCCCAGCGTCTCCAACAAACTCGAGGAGGCCAGCGATGAAGTCTGTGTCTAGGAAAGAAATGCTGCGCGAAAAATCCAGAGGATGCACCTGTCTCTGGATTAAAGGGGACGGCAGGGACTCGATGGTAAGGGTTCCCAATGGAAGCTGTCTCCGGCCCGGACACGGGGTTGAAAATGAAAAGTAATCGCAGGAACCAAAGAGTATGCCGCAAGGGCAAGTGTTCCTGCGGCCGGCCGGCCCTGCCAGGAGTGGGGTTATGCCGTCGTTGCTTGAGAGCTCAACGTCAGAAGAAGAGGGGTTCGGGTGATGAACTCCGGGCGGAATAAGGTTGAGCCGCGCTTCAGAGCCAAGTGCTTTGACTGTGACTGGAACTCTAATTGGAGTTCCAGTTATTCCGACGCGTGCATCGCTTCGGAAAAACACAGTCGAAAAGAAGGGCACACCACAACGGTAGTGCCTTTAAGGGACAGAAGAGGAGGGCTCTAAGGATGAGGGGGCTGCCTAAGTATAGGCGGCCCTCTGTTTTTCAAGGGGTTGACAAACTGGGCTCTGCTCCTTACAATGGAATTAGCAGTTCAAAGGTCAGAGTGCTAAAGATTCAAAAAACTAAATAAAACATGAAGATTAAACCAATATCAGATCATATTTTGATAGAGCCGGTTGAGGAAGAGGAAAAAACGGAAACCGGGATTTTTCTTCCCCAGACCGCTAAGAAGAAAGAGCCGGAGCAGGGGAAAGTTGTAGCTGTTGGTCCGGGTCGAAGGACAGACAGGGGAGAGGTGATTCCCATGGAGGTTAAAAAGGGAGAGAAGGTCCTTTTTAACAAGTATGGACCGACTAAGGTCGAGATTGATAAGAAAGAGTATTTAATTGCCCGCCAAAGCGACATTTTGGCGATTATAGAGTAATTATGGCTAAACAGATTATTTATTCGGAAGAAGCAAGAAGAAAATTAAAGGCTGGTGCTGACAAACTGGCTAACGTTGTTAAAACCACTCTTGGCCCCAAGGGCCGCAACGTGATTTTAGGTTCCAGCTTTGGCGCTCCCACCATTACTAATGACGGAGTGTCCATAGCTGAAGAGATAGAGCTGTTGGATAAAATCGAAGACATGGGTGCCCAGGTTTTAAAGGAGGTGGCTTCAAAAACCAATGATGCAGCCGGAGACGGAACAACTACTGCTACGGTATTGGCTCAAGCCATTTTGGATTCCGGTTTAAAAAATGTAGCAGCCGGAGCCAACCCTTTAGCCATCCAGAGAGGAGTTGAAAAGGCATCCAGAGCGGTTATCCAGGAGTTAAAGAAAAAGGCTAAGAAACTGAAGAGCAGCGAAGAGGTGACTCAAGTTGCCACCAACTCGGCTGAAGATGAAGAGATTGGGAGAATGATAGCTTCGGTAATGGAAGAAGTAGGGGAGGACGGGGTAATAACCACTGAAGAGTCGAAAGGTTTCGGACTGGAAAAAGAGATTGTGCGCGGTATGCGATTTGACGAGGGTTATATCTCTCCTTACATGGTTACCGATTCAGAACGAATGGAAGCGGTTTATGAAGACCCCTATATCCTGATTACAGATAAAAAGATATCAGCTTTGTCCGACATACTGCCTCTTATGGAGGCCCTGGCCAACAAAGGAAGTAAGAAGTTGGTCCTTATTGCCGATGAGGTTGAAGGAGAAGCGCTGGCTACGCTTGTTATCAATAAGCTGAGGGGAAGCTTCAACGCTTTGGCAATAGAGGCTCCAGGGTTCGGAGACCGCAAAAAGGAGCTGCTTCAGGACATAGCGGTGCTTGCCGGAGCCCAGGTTATATCAGAGGATAAAGGCATGAAGCTTGAGAACGCTTCTGTCACTATGCTCGGTCGGGCCCGCAAGGTGATTTCAACCAAGGAGCACACTACTGTTATTGAAGGTAAAGGTTCTCAGCCCGATGTTCAAAAAAGGGTGGCTCAAATCAAGACCAGGATAGAAAATACCGAATCCGATTTTGACAAAGAAAGGTTGAGAAAAAGACTGGGAAAACTGACGGGCGGAGTAGCTGTAATCAAAATAGGCGCGCCGACAGAGGTAGAGCAGAAAGCCCGCATGCACAAAACAGAAGACGCTTTAAACGCTACCAGAGCCGCAGTTGAAGAAGGAATTGTGGCCGGAGGAGGCGTAGCTTTACTGAGAGCTGCTTCCGTACTGGAAGGCCTTGGTCTTAGTGAAGAAGAAGAAACAGGCGCCAAGATACTTAAAAGAGCTCTTGAAGAGCCTGTGCGCCGTATTGCTGAAAACGCCGGCTTGGACGGAGGTGTAGTGGCCGCTAAAATCAGGGGCAAAGAAGGCAACTTCGGATTTAACGCAGAGACGATGAAGTTTGAAGACCTGATGAAAGCCGGTATTGTTGACCCGGTGAAAGTGGTCCGTTCTGCTTTGGAAAACGCTGCTTCAGCCGCTTCTATGTTCTTAACTACAGAAGCAGTGGTGGCTGACCTTCCGGAAAAGGATGATGACAAAAATGGACCAGCCGGTATGGGGGGCATGGGAGGTATGCCTCAGGCAGGTTTCTAAAACGAATAAAATAAAAAATAGAGAATCCCGCCTTATGCGGGGTTTTCTATTTGATTTAAGATGTTTTTTAGATATATAAT
>CAZCSI010000008.1:0-21586 GCA_964501525.1 uncultured Candidatus Saccharibacteria bacterium
ATTTTAATCGCTTGAAAAACAATCTTGTCAAGTTGCGGACAGCTTATAAAATAAAAGGTATTGTTCAAAAACTAATAAGAGGCCAAGAACCGGACAAGCGGGTTTGGGACGTACTCTTACACATATTTCAGGCTCTCAACGATACGCCTGCTCGTTATTCAGAGCTGATTTATCTTTATTTTTCTTTTAACTTACTTTCGATCCTGGGCTATGGTCCCGAGCTGTATGATTGTTTGGAGTGCGGTGCGAGGTTAAGACCGGAAAAACTTTATTTTTGTCAAAAAGGCGGGATTGTGTGTGAGCAGTGCTTTTCATCTGACAGACAGCAAAAAACAGAGATAAACGTGGAGGGAGTTAAGGTTCTTAGAGAGTTTGAAAAGAACGGATTAACGCGTATTCTTAAACTTAAGATGCAGCAGCAAACCATTTCTTGTCTGGAAAAGGTTTTGGATTTTTACGTTTCTTATATATAATTAATAAACTAGCAACATTAACAGACCAATATGAAAATAGGTCAAAATAAAATTATATTGATTTTTCTTTTCCTGACCCTTGTTTTAGCAGGGTTGGTTTTTTGGTATTTTAACCGGAACATCTATTCCAAAGAAACGCTTAAAGTTGAGATTTTAGCCCCGGAAGAGGTGGAGGCGGGAGAAGAGGTTCGTTATACCCTTAAATATAAAAATAATGGAAATGCCCGTCTTGAAGACGCTGAATTTGTTTTTGAGTTCCCGGAAGGGTCTATGACTGAGGAGGGTGAGCAGAGAATTAAAGAAAGCATAGACGACATCTATCCCGGGGAGGAAAAAACAAGGGAATTTAATGCTTATCTTTTTGGGAAAAAAGGAGATGTCAGGACTGCCCGGGCTTCAATTACTTACCGTCCTAAAAACCTTAGGGCGGTTTATGAGTCAGGCACCTCTTTTTCTACCCGCATCAGCGAAGCTCCCATTACCTTTGTTTTTGATGCCCCCTCCAAGATACCGTTGGATAAGGAGGCGAAGATATCACTTAATTATTACTCCAACCTGGACACCCCTCTTTACGATATAGGAGTTAAAGTTCACTATCCGGAAGGGTTTGTATTTTCATCCTCCCGGCCGGATGGAATAGAAAAAGGTGAGTGGCAGATCGGAGTCTTGAATCCCGCCGAGGGGGGAAAGATTGAAATTTACGGCAAGATGGCAGAGGAGATCGGAACCCAGAGTGTTTTCAAAGCCGAATTAGGGGTTTGGGTCGGAGATAGATTCATACTGCTGAAGGAAATCAGCCGGGGAACAGAGGTTGCCCAGCCCGAGATTATGATTTCCCAGACCATCAACGGCTTTTCCGAGTATAAAGCGGCTCCGGGCGACTTACTGCATTACGAAATAATCTTTCGCAACATCGGCTCTTCTTATTTCGAGGATATGTTTTTGGTGTCAAAACTTTCAGGACCTTTTAATTTTTCTACCCTTAGAACTCAAGACGGAGAAGCGACCGCCGATAATCAATCTATTGTTTGGGACTGGCGCACGAACCCTGAGTTAAGGTATTTGGGCCCGGGCGAAGAAGGCAGTGTCGAGTTCTGGATTAACCTTAAGCAGGGGGAGGATATGCAGGATATCAGGCGGCCCGTAGTCAACAATCACGTTTCTGTGGCGCAAGTAGAACAAAAGTTTGAAACCAAGGTAAGCTCCAGGCTGGTTCTTGAGCAAAAAGGTTATTTTAAGGATGAAGTTTTTGGCAACTCCGGTCCCATTCCGCCTCAAGTGGATGAAAAAACCACTTATACGGTTATGTGGCAGCTTAAAAACCTTCATAATGATCTTGAAAATGTAAAAGTAAGAGCAACTCTGCCCTCCGGAGTAAAACCGACCGGAAATGTTTTTCCCGAAGAACTAGCGTCTGATTTTGCTTTTGACTCAGGTTCCCGTGAGGCTCTTTGGAATGTGGGAGATGTTGAGGCCGGTACGGGCGTAGACTCCCCCATACTTAATCTTAGTTTTCAAATTGAGTTTAGACCTCAAGAAGGTCAGAAAGGTTTAGTGGTGCCTTTGGTCAACGACGCAGTAGTGAGCGGTGAAGACCAGTGGGCCGACAAGGAAGTAAAATTCACCGCTTCTGCAATAGACACAAGTCTTCCGGACGACAACAGTATCGGCCCTGAAGACGGTATAGTGGAATAAACATGGAGCAGACTCTAATGAAAAAAATAGTATCTTTGTGTAAAAGACGGGGTTTTGTTTATCCCGGCTCTGAAATTTACGGCGGGTTGGCAAATACGTATGACTACGGCCCCTTGGGCGTAGAGCTTTTGCGCAACATTAAAAACTTATGGTGGAAGGATTTTGTAAACAATCGGCCGGATATTTACGGACTTTACTCCGGGGTTATTATGAATCCCAAAGTGTGGAAGGCCTCGGGGCACACGGAGAGCTTCACAGACACTTTAATAGACTGCAGAGAGTGTCAAAACAGAATTAGGGCTGACCATTTAATAGAAAATCATTTTCAGAAGAAAAAAGAGGAGATTAAGGTGGAAGGCCGCACCCCGCAGGAACTGGAGCATATCATCAAGGAAGAAGAGATCCCTTGTCCTTCCTGCGGCGCTTTTGATTGGACCGAGCCGCGTGAGTTTAATATTTTATTTGAAACACGGATTGGTATAGTTCCCGAAAGCCGATCTTTGGCCTACCTCAGAGGGGAGATTGCCCAAGGTATGTTTGTTAATTTTAAGCCGGTTGTGGACTCTGTTCATCCTGCGCTTCCTTTTGGGCTGGCTCAATCGGGAGCCGCTTTTAGAAATGAAATTACTCTGGGGAACTTCATTTTCCGCACTCTTCAATTCAACCTCTCCGAGCTTGAATATTTTTTTGATGCTGACAATGAAGATTGGCAGGATGTTTATCGCTATTGGAAGAACGAGATTTACCTCTGGGCCGGCGAAGCTTTGGGGCTGGACAAGAATAATCTGCGTTGGCGGGCTCAGACGACAGAAGAGAGGGCTCATTATTCCAAAAAAACAGAAGATCTTGATTACAAGTTTCCTTTCGGATTTAAAGAGTTGTTCGCTTTGGCCTACCGTACCGATTTTGACCTCAAGAATCATATGGAAAAATCAGGGGTGGACCTGCGTTATTTTGATCCGGATACGGGCCGTAAATTCATACCGCATGTTATGGAGCCGACCTTTGGCATGGACAGAGCTTTTTTAGCTGTTTTGATTGACGCTTACAAGGAGGAGGGAGACAGGACCCTTCTTTCTTTGCCCCCTCATCTTGCTCCTTACAAAGCAGCTGTTTTTCCTCTTTTGGCTAACAAGCCGGAGCTTGTCAATAAAGCGCAGGAGGTCTTTGACCTTTTGAAAGGTGAGGTGGCGGTTACTTGGGATGACAGGGGAAATATCGGTAAGAGATATTATGCTCAAGATGAAATAGGAACGCCTTTTTGTGTAACTGTTGACTTCGATACTTTAGAAAACAATACGGTGACAATAAGAGAAAGAGAGGGCATGAAACAGGTTAGGGTTGATATAACTGACCTGGTTGGAGTTATAAAAAAGTTAATAAACTCCGAGGTTGGGTTTGAAGAGGCGGGCCGGCTTGTTTCTTAAGCCGGAAGTTCATTTCAGTCGATTACGTTTTTTGAAAATTAGTGCCTGTAAATTGTAAATCCGCACTTGGCAATTAATAAATTGATTAATACAAACTTATGTTACCTATTCTTATTGGCGGGTTTGGAGGGGGGATGGTGCGCGGCCTGGTAGGCTATGTCAAGCACCAGTATTCTTACAAAAACGTAGGGTTTGATGTTTCTTATTTCTTCGGGATGAGCTTTTTATCAGGCGTGATAGGTGTTTTGTGTGCCGTGGCCACCAGAGAGCTGGGGCTTGTTTTTTTTGGAGAGTCTTTTACTCCGGCTATTGCTTTTTTTGTGGGATATGCCGGGGGCGACTTTGTTGAAAACGTAGCCAAGATTATTATGAAAGAGCCCTCTCTTTACTCTTTTCCCGAGACAGAAAAATGAAAGGTTTAGCCGTGATATTTTTAATAACTGTTTTTTCTTGACTGCTGTTTATCTAAAAAGCAAAACCCTTTCTTTGATTGACGCAGCGACTATCGCCGTTTTTCTTATCTTTTTGATGTTTTTTAACACGCTTCTGAGTTATTGAATGAACTTTTATGATAGGAAAAAGAAACATTTTCCGGGTTAACCTCGTTTTTATCTGTGTCTTTGTCTTTTTTGTCGGTGTTGTTGTCGGTTATTTGTGGCCCGGTTTTTCCAGCGGGAATCCCGTCCGAATCCTTAATCTGGTCCGGTTGGCAATGGACAGTATTCTGTCTTTGAACGGCTTCGAGGTCAAAATAATTACTTTGTTCTTTTACTATCTTTTTCTCTTATTTATTCTTTATATCTTTTCTTTAGCGTTTGGGTTGGGAGCCTTATTTTTCATATTCAGCCGGGGAATTTTTTCAGGCATAGTTATTTCTATGACCAGGGAAACTCCTGTTTCTTTTTTTCTTGTTTCCCCTTTTGGTGTTGCAGAAAACCTACTTTTAATTGCGGCCGGGAGTATTGGTCTCAATCTTGGCCGGCAAGTTTTTAACTTATTAAGAGGCAAGGCGGTGAATAAAAAATATTTTATTCTGTCGGCTCAGGTGCTGGCTTTGATGGTTCCCTTTTTTATTGCTGCCCATCTTATTGACAGCTTTATTGTTTCTTTAATTTTCGGTCTATGAAAATAGTTGCCGACCTTCATATTCATTCCAAATACTCACGGGCCACCTCGGACAGAATGGAGGTGGAGTCCTTGGCTCGTTGGGCGGGCATAAAAGGAATTGATCTTTTGGGTACGGGCGACTTTACTCATCCGCAATGGATTAAAGAGCTCGAGACCCTGCTTGAGCCGGCTGAGGTCGGAATTTTTAGGTTAAAAAAGGAAGAAACAAAGATTCGTTTTTTACTCTCCTCTGAAATAAGCTGTATTTACTCTAAGGGGAACAAGGTGAGAAAGATACATGTGGTGGTCTTGGCCCCTTCTTTTAAAACAGCGAAAGAAATAAATTTTCATCTCGATGCTGTCGGCAACTTATCTTCGGACGGACGTCCAATCTTAGGGCTGGATGCTAAAAAGTTAACAGAGATTGTTTTCAAAGTTTCGCCGGATTGTTTTGTGATTCCAGCCCATATCTGGACTCCCTGGTTTTCCCTTTTCGGGTCCAAATCAGGGTTTGATTCCATGGAAGAGTGTTTTGAAGAGTACAGTGAGCAGATATATGCGGTAGAAACCGGACTTTCCAGCGATCCGGCTATGAACTGGCGTCTTTCCGCTTTGGACAGGGTGGCTCTTGTAAGCAACTCAGATTCACATAGTCCGGAGAAGATAGGGCGGGAGGCCAACGTTTTTGACACCGAACTTTCCTACAAAGGGATTACGGAGGCCATCAAGTCCAAAGACCCGGATAGGTTTCTGTATACCATTGAGTTCTTTCCTGAAGAGGGAAAATATCATTATGATGGTCACAGAAAATGCGGCATCTCCCTTTCTCCTGAAGAAACCGCCAGGTACGGAGGCCTTTGTCCGGTGTGCGGTCGAAAACTGACCATCGGGGTCCTGAACAGGGTGGAAGAGCTGGCGGACAGAGAGCAGGGTCTTGTTCCCCAGGGCGTTATTCCTTATAAAAGTCTGGTTCCGCTGGCCGAGATAATAGGAGAAGCTCTTGGTGTTGGAATCAATACCAAGACAGTGAAAAATGAATACAAAAAACTTGTTAAGGTTTTTGAAAATGAAATTGATATCCTTCTGGAAGTAAAAAGAAGCGAGCTGGAAAAAGTGACTTTGCCCGAGGTGGTTGAGGGTGTTATAAGGGTCAGGGAGGGGGATGTTACCCTTAATCCGGGATATGATGGAGTTTACGGAGAGGTTAAGATATTCGGTGAAGAAGAAGATAAACAGTTTATCCCTCAAAAAACTCTGTTTTGATTCTTGACAGAAGGAAACTTTTTCTCTTGACAGGAGGAAACTTTTTCTCTTGACAGAAAGAAAGTTCTTTCTTAAGATAGAGTTGGTTTCTGGTTATGAAATCTAAAATAAAAAAGTTAGCAGGTATTATTTCTTCAATTCTTATCAGGCCTGTTTATACATGGCTTTTTCTTGAGTTGACCGGGAGAGTTGAGGGTTGTTTTTAAAAGAGTTAAAGTTTAAAAATAATTGAAAATAACCTTGAACCCTTCCGCAAAGCGCGGGAGGTTTTTAATTTAAGGTTTTCGTCGATCAGGAGGGAGGTATGTGCGAAGCACCCAAGACTAAAGAGAAGTTCGTATGCCCTTGGGGGTGTGCCACCTGGGAGGGTGACCCGAACCAAGAACAGCGATGCCCCCAGTGCGGGGCAGAAGGCCAGTTGTCCGGCTAGACTGTCTGGCCGACAAACAGTTCGTTTCAGGAGGCAGCTGAGTCGAATAATCAGCTGCCTCTACCAACCTTGACAAACTGGAAGTAAGTTTTCTATAATTAAAACAATTTAAATTCCATGAGTTTAATGCCTAAAAATTTGAGTTTTCTTTTTATCCTTCTCAGCTTGGTGCTTCACTTTGTAAGCATCGTCCTTATTATTGTCCAGCGGGGAGGATTGAAGAATAAACTTAAATTTTTAACTCTAAGACGCAGGTCTAAACAATAACAGAAAATTAATTTAAGCTTATCCCTCAGCCCTCCTCAAACGGGAGGTGCTTTTTGTTTCCCGGACAGGCCTGTACGGTCCAACGGGAAAAGAAACTGTTCTTTATTATTACAAGGAGGTGTGTTTTGCTTGGCTATAGGTTGGAGGACAGAGACGAGTACGTAGAAAAGGAGCATCGGCGCCGGCTTCGTCTCATGGAAGCCCGGGATAAGGCTGAGAAACCTCAACAGGAGACCAGGAAAAGGAAGGCCCCTAAAAAAGGAGGTGAGTAAAATGGGGATAGTCGCCGTAATAGAAAAGCAGGTTCAGCAGGAGGTAAGGCAGGAAAAGGAGCGGGCCAGAGAGGCCGCAAAGAAGACCAAGGGTCGGTCCAAGAAAGCTTCTTCCTAGCCAAGCGAGGCTGGCTCTTCTAAGTAAAAGGCCGGAAATAGTTTCCGGCCTTTTTGTTTTCAGGTTGTTCAATTCATTCATTTTTTTGTTTTTTTGTGATAAGTTATTAGAAGATTGGAGTTTGTGAAATCTTACCATGCTGGATGATAAAATAAAAAAGGAATGGCGGGCGGTGGCGGTGTTGGCGGGCACGACTATCGGGGCCGGAATGTTCGGGCTGCCTTTTGTTTTTTCAAAACTGGGCTTTTTTCCGACTCTTTTTTATCTTTTAGGCCTGGGAGCAGTGATGGCCTTATTAAACCTAATTTACGGAGAAGTTATTCTGCGTACACCCGGAGACCATCAGATCTCAGGTTATCTTCGTCTCTACCTTAATGACAACACAGAACTTTTGGGCGCGGTCAATACTTTCAGTTTTTTCGTTTCCGCTTACGGAGCCCTCCTTGCTTATGGAATCAAGATAGGCGAGTTTTTACAGATGATTCTCGGGTTTGGCAGTCCAATCCTGTTCAGTGTCTTGTTTTATCTGTTCGCGTGTGCAGCTTTTTATTCCGGGCTTCGCTCCATTTCTCTTTTAGAACTGTTGATAACGGGTTTAGTTGTTTTTTCCATAATTATCTTTTTTATTTTTAGTATTGGTAAATTCGACCTCACTCACCTTACAGGCTTCAGCCCTCTTTACCTGATGCTTCCTTACGGTGTTATATTTTTCGCTCTCAACGGAACCTCGGTTGTGCCGGAGATGGAAGAGATACTGAGAAAAAATCCGGAGAAACTAAAAAAAAGTATTGTAGTCGGCACTCTTATTCCTATTTTTGTCTACCTTGTTTTTTCTTTTGTGATAGTGGGAAACTGCGGTCCTTTCACCTCGGAAGATGCTCTTTCCTGTTTGTTCCCGCTTTTTCCCAACTGGATTGTAAAACTGGGAGCCCTGATCGGTATTCTTGCTATGGCCAGTTCTTTCTTGACCTTGGCCTATGTGCTCAGGGAGTCCTGGTTTCGTGATTTTAAGTTTTCTAAAACTGCCGCCTTCTTATTGGTTATTCTGCCTCCTTTTTTGTTGTATCTCTTGGGGGTGCGCAACTTTATTCGTATTCTGGATTTTAGCGGCGCTATTTCTGTCGGTCTTTTTGGAAGCTTAATCTTGTTTATGCATCAAAAATCCCGAATAAAAGGAAAGCGGGAGCCGGCTTACAGCATATTTCTGCCTCGTTTTATCCGTATATTTCTTTATATTCTGTTCATAGCGGGGGCCTTAACACCCTTTTTAACCAAGGTTTACTAAGTTGCGTTTTTTAATCAGAAAACCAATTCGCATTCTAGCTTTGTTTTTTTTCGCAGGCTTTGTTTTCTTTTTGTGGGTTCGGTTCATAGAGCCCAGTGTAGTTAAGGTTGAGCAGGTCTTTATTGAAATTGAAAATTTTCCCGAGAAAGATTTAAAATTAGTGCACCTTACGGATATTCACTCTTTCGGTTATAACGAAAAAGAAAGAAGAGTGGTGCAAGAGATTAAAAAAATTGATCCGGATTTTATATTTATAACGGGAGATATGGTCGACTGGCGAACGGAAGCCATAGAAGAATGCGCTCTTTTTTGGGAAGACATCGTGTCAGGAAAGGAAAACAGGGTTTTTGCCGTTTGGGGGAATCACGAACACCAGAACCTTCATTTCAAGCAGATTCAAACAACGGTGGTCGAGAGCGGCATAGATGTTTTAGTTAATGAGAGGCGAAGAGTAGAGTGGGGCGACAGTTATTTTTATTTGGCGGGAGTAGATGACCCTCGGTGGGGTCACGACGATGGAGAAAAAGCAATGGGAGGCTTGGACAAGGAAACACCCATCATACTCTTGGCCCACTCTCCGGAGATATTGAGAAGGGTAAAGCATTACCAGCCCGACCTTATCTTAGCGGGGCACACCCACGGCTGCCAAATAAACATTCCTGTTGTCTGTGATTGGTTTATTCCTCTGGCCTATGACAAGCATTACAGACAGGGACTCTTTGAGAAAGACGGCATCAAGATGTATGTTAGCCGCGGCATAGGGGAAACGATTCTCCCTATCCGCTTGAACTCTTTACCGGAGATAACGGTTATTAATATTGTGTCTCATGATTGAGAAGTTTGATTTCGGAAGAATAAAAATAGGAGACACCTTTTATGAGTTTGACGTAGAGGTTCGTTCAGACGGAAAAGTTTTGAACTGGGTGAGGGAAAAAGGCCATGTTTTTTTGCCTGAAGATATAAAGAGGGCTCTGAGCGAAAAGCCGGAGATAATTATACTGGGTACGGGGGTGTACGGAAAGGCCCGGGTTCCGCAAAAAACAAGAAAAAAAATTCAGGAACACGGGGCAAGGTTGGTAATCGATAAAACAAAGGAGGCGGTCAGGTCTTTTAATATGATTTTAAAAAAGAACAAAGAGGCGGGCCTTGAAGAAAAACTAATCGGCCTTTTTCACTTAACGTGTTAGCAACAAAGGACAACTTGTATTTTTTGATGGCAGGAGTGGCCTTGGCAGCCTCTCTTTTTTTAATAGGGAGCGCCTATTACGAAGTAATTTCCGCTGCTGTTTTTTCTCCCTCAGTTTTTTCAAGACCGGAGCCGGCCGTTTCGAGAGAAAAAATAAAATTGATATTTGTGGGAGATATGATACTGGACAGGGGAGTAAAAACTTCTGTTCATGAAAACGGAAAAGGGGAGTTCGTTTTTCTTTTTGAAAAAAGCAGAGAGGTTTTAAAAGAAGCGGATATCTTGTTCGGAAATTTAGAAAGCGTCATCTCTGACAAGGGAACGAGGATTGGAAGCAGGTATTCTTTCCGTGCTCCACCCGAAGCAGTGAACGGTCTAACCGAAGCCGGTTTCGATATCGTTTCCGTAGCCAATAATCATGTTTTTGACTACGGCCGGGAAGCTATGGAGGACAGCTTTATTCGTCTAAAGCAGGCGGGCATAAAAATAACCGGGGGAGGGTTTGATTATGCCGAAGCCTGCTCTCCAGTAGTAATAGAGGTCAGGGGGGTTGAGGTTGCCTTTCTTGCTTATACGGACCTGGCTATAGAACATTGGCTGGCCGGTGAAAATAATTCCGGGATTTGTTTTTTAAAAGAGGAAAATTTAAGCAGCGGTATCCGAAAAGCGTCGTCGGACATAGTAGTTGTTTCCATGCATTTCGGAAACGAGTATCAGGAGAAACCAACTGCCCGGCAAAAGTATTGGGCTCGAACTGCTGTTGACAGCGGTGCTGACTTGGTTATTGGGCACCATCCCCACGTAATTCAGCCGATAGAAAACTATAACAACGGTCTTATCGCTTATTCTCTGGGTAATTTTATCTTTGATCAGAATTTTTCAGAAGAAACCATGGAGGGCCTTGTTGTGGAGGTTGAGGTCAGCAGCCAGGGGAGGGAGGCGGTTCGGCTTTACAGGGCCCAGCTCAACGATTATTTTCAACCGGAGATAATAGAGATCTCTAATTAGCCTTTTCAGCGCTTGTTCAAACTTAAAACCCGATTAACGCTCGTAACCTAAAAACAACGCCGGCCGGCGTTGTTTTTTTAATCTTGTTCAAGCTCTAACTTATTCAGGTTCTAATCCGGGTGCCAGATAATTATGTTTTGTTCTGTTTCAAACCGGCCCTTTAAAAATTTTTCGATGACCCACATATTAGTTCGGCAGTGAGAGGTAATTTCTGAAACCTTGATCTTGCTTTCACCTGAACCCAGGGCCATATAGGGTAAAATTTGGTCAGAGGTGTATTGGTCCAGGCAGGCTTGAGAGCGAACTTCTTTTAAAAAACTCAAAGCCGCCTCTTTTCCCACTTCTTCAGCTGACTTACCCAGCTTGCCTAAGTTGTCCGCACCGAAGACAGTGTTTTTCAGATGAGCGATGATGTTGATCTGACTGCCTGTGCTTTGACAGTCATAGTATTCTATTTTTTCCTTTAACGGCAGATTAAGTTTGGATAAAACTTGTTTTACGCCCGAGGCCTGTCTCTCCGCCACTTTTTTCTCTTGCAGGTCCTGAGTGGCCCCGGAAACAATAAGCACCTTTTGAAGAGCGGCCGGGTTTATAAGCGAGACAGATTTCAACTGAGAGGTTTCTAAAGGCCGGGATTCTGCTGTTACCCGGGCTTTGCCCTCAGGATAAAATCCGCGCCTTTTGATTT
Organism: uncultured Candidatus Saccharibacteria bacterium; assembly: GCA_964501525.1. Lineage (GTDB taxonomy): Bacteria > Patescibacteriota > Minisyncoccia > Minisyncoccales > CAYTKG01 > CAYLVJ01. Next base: position 11,220 of record CAZCSI010000008.1, read on the forward strand.
CAATGTTCACTCTCGCCCCCATCTTCTCTATGGTCTTTAAAAAAACAAATCGGAAATGATCCATAGTGGGCGAAAAGAAAGTATCAGTGGCCCCGCCTTTAAATTTAATTTTTATTTCTTTTTTACTCAGAATCGAAGGGAGAAGAAGTCCTTGGAGGACAAGAGTGATACTGCCCGCGGTTTTTATCTCTACGTCTATTTCTTTAGCCCTGGTTTGCCCTGGAGAGAAAGTGATGGAGGTGGAGTGAAGATCTGCTTTTTTGAGGCGTCCGCCGGTCAAGTCGGTGACGGCCTTTAAAAAGGCCAGGTGAGACCTTCTTAATCCTGGATTTTTTCTTCCCTGCCTGATATTGAAAACTGTGCAGGGCTTTTTTGTAACAGCGCTTAACCCAACCGCTGTGCGCAGGATCTGCCCTCCGCCTTCTTTATAGTTTCCGTTTATCTCAATCATTGATTCAGTGTAGCATAAAACATGGGCCTCTTCATAAACTTTGAGCAGCTCAGAGGTGTGAAATTATATTATTGTTTTGTGCTATAATCTAAAAAGAGCATCAGGCCGTGATCTTACTTGACATTCCTTGTTCCGGTGTATAGGATTTGATATGCAGAGATTATTGGTATTAAGTACAGTAAAAGCTGTTGGTATTTAATATTAAATACGGTACGGGCTGTAAGAAAAATATGGAAGACAAATATTATTTAACAGAAAAAGGAGCGCGGGAGATAGGGGAAGAGTTAGAGAAACTGGAGAAAGAGAAGCTCCGCGTAATTAAAGAAAGGGCTCCACAGCCACTTGATTACCGGGAGGCAGACGCTGACTATGTAAGTTATCAGGAGAACTTAGGAAGGCTGGAAAGCCGTATTAAAGAGCTGCAGAGGGCTTTGGATAACTATGAACTGATTAAACCTCCCTCAAAAGAGGAAAGGGACACGGTGCACCTCGGGGCCAAGGTGGTGGTTGAGATGGGGGGTGCGATTGAAGAGTTTAAACTGGTGGGAACCTTTGAGTCAGATCCGGCTAACTACAGGATTTCCAATAAATCACCCCTGGGTAAAGCTCTGCTGGGGAGAAAGGTGGGAGAGGAGTTTCAGGTTAAAACACCTATTGTTGACCAGACCTGCCGTATTATAAAGATCAGTTATGAGAAGTCATAAGTTCGAAGAGCTTATATGAGAAGTCATAAGTTCGTAGAGCTTAGCTAAAAATTTTATTACAATAATGCACCATGAAAGCATTTAAAAAATTTGATACAAATATTTCCGGCCTCTCCAAAGAAGAGCAGCAGGTTTTAGATAAGCTGGTTGAAGCGAGCAGGCTTATAGCTCCTTTGTACGAAAAACAAAAAAACACGAAACTTAAGGGAGCCAACTTTTATTCTTCTGAGTTTTCCAGGGAGGAGATAGGAAAAGCGGCCGAAGGCAATGAAGAGCTGCTTCATCCTTACACCTTTGTAGAGAAGGGCAGGGCAGGCAGGCCCAAGGCGGTATATTTTCAGAAAAAGTTCGCTAAAGAGTTAAAGGAGGCAGTTAAAAAGATAGAGGAGGCGGCTAAGCTGTCAAGCGACAAAGAGTTTTCAAAATATCTGAAAGAGATGGCGCGTTCTTTGCTTGAGAAGCAGTATGCAAAGAATGAGATTCTTTGGGTGACTCAAAAACCGACCTTGATCAACTTTATTATAGGCCCCATAGAGCGCTATTTAGACGGTTTGTTTTTTAAAAAATCCGCTTATCAGGCCTGGGTAGGTGTTTTAAACGAAGAAAAAACAAAAGAGGCAAGAAGGTTCAGAGAAATTATACTGGCCAGCCGCAGAAAAATCCTGCCCGATACGGCCAAGATAAAACTGCCCGAACTGAAAATAGATATTAACCGCACCGTTTGTTTTTCCGGTTTGATAGCGGACCACATGTTTACCGGCACAAACCTGCCCAACGATATGGATTTGATGCAGGAGCATGGCTCCCGGTTAACGATTTTTGAAAGCTCCTTAAACTTAAAATTTGAGCAGGACCACTATCCTCTTTTTCAAAAAATATTTCCCCAAAAAATTCAAGAAAGCTTTTCCAAAGAGACTGTTTATGAAGGCTCTCTGAGGTGTATTCTTCTTCATGAGATATCTCATTCTCTGATAAGGTATCGGGACGCTGAGCAGCGACTCAAAGAGCTGTTTCCTGTTTTTGATGAAATCCTGGCTTATGTTATAGGTATTAAGGCCTGCTCCTCCTTAATACTCAAAGGTGTCTTAAGTCAGAAAGAGCTGGAGGCTATTCTTTTGATGCACCTGGTGCGTAATTTTACCTGGTGGGAGGATTTTCAGGATAACCCGGGGGTCAAGGATTATACAACGGGAGCTGCCATAGCTACCAATTTCTTTTTGGAGGAGGGAGCGATAGAAGAAAAAAGCGGTCTTTGCGAAGTTGATTTTAACAAACTGTTTATGTCGATCGGCAGACTGTCACGGGTGCTTGAGTACCATCTGGCAAGCGGAACTTACAAAGAAGGAAAGGAGTTTGTGGAAAAATATGGTGCTTTTGAGGTTTTTGAAAAATGCAAGGCAAGGTTTAAAAATCTTTGACCGAGTCGGACTGAAAAGAGGCTTCCAGCCTCTTTTTTAATTGGCTAAACTTCTTTTTTCTGATAAAATGAAGCCAATATGTACGACATTATAACTTTTGGTTCGGCCACCCTGGATGTTTTTGTAAGGCCCGAGACCTTTGTTGTTAAAAAGCAGAAGAAGTTCAGAACAGGCCGGGCTCTTTGTTTTCCTTTTCCTTCCAAGGTGGATATAGAAGGTTTGAGCTATCAGACCGGCGGAGGAGGAACTAATACGGCAGCTTCTTTTTCCTTTCAGGGCTTTAAAACTCTTTACGTCGGGGCCTTGGGAGACGATTTTGCCGGGAAAAAGGTTAAGCAAGAGCTGGAGAACTTAAAAATTGGCACTGATTTTATAATCAATACGCCGAAAGCGGGCACCAACCTTTCGGTTATTTTTTCGGAAAAAAGAGACCGCACCTGTTTTGTGTGGCGAGGAGCATCCGAACATTTAAGGTGGGGCGACATAAATAATAAAGAAGTGCTCAAAAAAGCAAAGTGGTTTTATTTGGCTCCTTTGTCCGGAAGGTTGGCCGAGATTTTCGCTCCCTTAGTTGAATTTGCCGAGGAAAACGGAATCAAGGTCTTTGCCAATCCGGGCAACAGTCAGATAAGAATGAACCCTGACCGGTTCGCATCTATTCTGGAGAAGGTTGAAATCCTTCTTTTAAACGAGGAGGAAGCTTCACTTTTGACCGGAGTTTCTTACAAGAAAAAGAAAAAAATATTTAAAGAGCTTGACAAGCTTGTACCCGGTTTAGTTATTATGACCAGGGGTAAAAAGGGCGCTTTAGCATCGGACGGTAAAGCTTTATGGCGCGCTCCCGCTTTAGAAACTGAAGTGGTTGAAAAAACAGGGGCAGGAGACGCTTTTGGGTCCGGCTTTCTAAGCGGATTTATTGATAAAGAAGAGGTTGAGTACGCTCTTCAAATGGGAATTGCTAATTCCGCCTTTTGTATTGGGAAACAGGGCGCCAAAAACGGTCTTTTGAAAAAAGAAGACAAATGGAAAAAAGTAAAAATAGACAAGGAAAGATTAGTTTAATCTTATTAATCTTATAACAGAGAAAAAATGTCACTTAGACGCGTACTTGAAAAAGCAAGGAAAAACAAGGCAGCGGTGGGGCAGTTTAATTTCTGCACCTTAGAGCAGTACAGGGCTATTATAAAAGCGAGCTTGGAAACAGAAACTCCCGTTATTTTAGGAACCTCGGAAAGTGAAGCTCAGTTTCTGGGGATGGATCAGGCCGCGGCGCTTAGAGACGCAGCGCGGAAAAAAGGAGTAAAGGTTTTTCTGCACCTGGACCACGGTACAAAATTCGAGCTGATTAAAGAAGCTATAAAATCAGGATACGATTCGGTTCATTTGGACGGGTCTCACCTTTCTTTTCAGGAGAACTTGAAAGGGAGCAAAAAAGTGGTAAAATATGCTAGAAAGAAGCAGGTGTTTGTAGAAGCCGAGCTGGGAATTCTTAAAGGTGGAAGCGATGAACAAAAAACACCGGTTTTGATTCAAAAGGAGATGACCGACCCCGGGCAGGCGCAGGAGTTTATGAAAAAAACAGGGGTAGACAGTTTAGCTGTCTGCGTAGGCAATGTGCACGGTTCTTACGACCGAATGCCCGAACTCGACATAGAGAGACTGAAAGAGATTTATGAAAAAACAGATTCTTTCTTGGTCTTTCATGGCGGCTCCGGTTTTTCCAAAAAATCCTTAAGAAAAGTAATTGAAGCGGGTATAGTCAAGGTGAACATAAATACTTCTCTGCGTCGGGTGTGGCGGAAATCCTTGGAAAAGAAGCTGAAAGAGAACCCCAGTGTTAAGCCTTATAAACTTCTTTCTTCCGTGCAGCTGAAGTTGGAGCAAAAAGTTAAATATTATATTGATTTGTTTCAGGGATAGTTTGTCAACGGACCCTACATATAACTAATAAGTTTCATATAAGTTTCATATATTATGGTAAAGAAACATGCTAAAAAAATAATTGCCGGCGCTTTCCTTTTGACTTTATTTCTATTAGTTGTTATCTTTGTTATCAGGGACAGAGGGGTCATGATACGAGTGGAGAAAGAAGAATACGCTGTCGGAGACCGGGCGAGAGTTGTTGTTAAAAACGGGTTTTTAAATTCAGAGATATGTTTCTCCTCCTGCTACCCCTACTTCTTTCAAAGGAAAAATGATTTTTGGGAAGAATACTCTTACCAGGATTGTGACTTTGAAGATAAGGTGGTAAAGTGCATCAAGCCGCTGCGGAAAAAAGTGTTTGAGACCTCTATTCCCAATATCGCGGACGGTACTTATAGGATCACAGTGCCCGTATGTGAAAACTGCAGCTTGGGAACTGTTTTTAACGAGGAGGATCGGTTTTATTCAAACGAATTTAAGATAAAATGAAGATTATTATAGAAAAGAACAAGTGTATAGGGTGCGCCTCCTGCGCTCAAGTTTGTCCTGAAGTATTTGAAATGAGAGAAGACGGTCGGGCCGGACTGAGGGGAGAGGAGGTAACGGGAAAAAGCTCTGACAAAGAGGTTTTAGCTGCTGAAGATCGAGGTTGTATTGAAGAGGCGGTGGAAGTTTGCCCTGTACAGTGCATAATTATCAAGGGTTGATTTAAGATTTTAAAAATCAAATGTTGGAGTTGAAAGCAGAAAAAAGAAAAGAGTCGGGAAAGGATACGGAGCTCCTGCGCCAAAAAGGTTTTGTGCCTGTTGTTCTATACGGCCCCAAGGTTGACAACCTTAATCTGGTTGTTGATGAGCGGGAGTTTAGCAAAGTGTTTAAGACGGTTGGGGAGGCATCGATGCTTGAGTTAAAAATAGGCAAGGAAAAAAAGAACCGCTTGGTGCTTGTCAAAGATATTCAGATCCATCCTGTAACGGACCGGCTGCTGCACGCTGATTTTTATCAGCCTATCTTGACTGAAAAAGTAGAAAGCACCGTACCCCTTGTTTTTGAAGGTCAAGCTCCGGCTGTTAAAGAGCAGGAAGGTGTTTTGGTAAAAAATATTTCAGAGGTGGTGGTCTCCGCCCTGCCCACCGATCTTCCTTCAGAGATCAGAGTGGATATAGGGGGGCTGAAGAACTTTGACGATGTTGTTTGTATAAGAGACCTTGATCTGCCCCAGGGCGTGAAAGTTATTCGCGGAGAAGACGAGGTGGTGGCTACAGTCAGCGCTCCTAAAACTGCAGAGCAGGTTATGGAGGAGATGGAGAGAGCGGAAGAGGAGGAGTTGTTTGTTGGGGAAGAGGTGCCTGTTGAAGAGGAGATCAAGTTGGACGATGAGGGCGAAGAAGTTGAGGGTGAAGAGCAGGAGGGTATAGAGCTATGAAACTGATTACAAAAATTTTTCTTGTGATACTGGCAGGAATATGCATCTGGCTGGTTTTACCTTTTAACGCAGGCGCAGATGATCTGGATTGCGACACTGTAGAGGAATGTAAGGCTCTGCTGGGAGAGTATGAAAAAAAGATAGAAGAATACAGGGCGGATGTGAACAGAAGCCGGTCGGAACAGCAGACTCTCCAAAATAGGATTTATTCTCTCCGCCAAAAAATCAACCAACTGGACTATGAGATTAAAAGAAGCACCATTATTATTGGCGACCTTGAAGTCCAGGTCGACGAGACGGAGCAGTCTATAGACAAAACGGAGCAGAATATAGAAAAGTCAAGAGAGCAGTTAATTCAAATTATGCAAAGAATTTACGAGGAGGACCAGAGAAGCTCTTTAGAGGTTTTTCTGGCCAGTGATGACCTGTCTGGTTTTTTTGAAAATGTTTTTGCTTTGGAACAGTTGCTGGCAGAAAACCATCAATTACTGAGGGAGATAAAAGGGCTGAAAACTAATTTGGAAGAGCAAAAAGAAGTGTTGGGGTCAAAACAGGAGGAGTGGGCAAAGACCAAACAAATGCATCTTCTTCAGAAACAGGAAAGCCAGAGCGTTAAATCAGAACAGGAGTGGCTTCTGGATGTAACTAAAGGCGAAGAGGCAGAGTATCAACGTCTTTTGGCTGAGAATGAAGCTAAGGCTCAGCAGATAAGGCAGAGATTGTTTACCCTGATTGGTATTCCGGAGGCGCCTACTTTTGGAGAAGCGGTTGAGATGGCTCAGTACGTAGAGGGAATTACGGGGGTGCGGGCCGCGCTTCTTCTGGCTATTTTTAGACAAGAGTCTAACATCGGACAGAACGTGGGGCAATGTTATCTGAAAAACTTCGACACGGGAGCCGGGATTGTCGTCTCCACCGGTCAGCCCAGGGAAAAAGTAATGAGCCCTACTCGGGATGTTCCTCATTTTTTAAGTATTTGTGAAGAAAGTGGAAGAAATCCTAAGAGCACTCTTGTTTCCTGTCCTATGAGTTTTGGCTGGGGCGGAGCTATGGGTCCGGCTCAATTTATCCCTTCGACCTGGATCAGCTATCGAACTCGGGTTGCTTCAATAACGGGCCGGCCGGCTGACCCGTGGAATATTAAAGACGCCTTTTTGGCTTCCGGGCTTCTGCTGAAAGATGCCGGAGCAGCCAGTCAGACCTATAACTCAGAATGGTGCGCCGCCATGGTCTATTTTTCCGGATCTTGCAGTTCAGGTTATGATTTTTACGCGAACTCCGTTATGAGCTTGGCAGATCAGTACGAACGCGATATAGCTCATATGGAAAAGTTTTCTTATAACAGGTAGCATACGCTGGTACAAAGCTGATAGGGTTCAACTTGCACGGACCAACAGTCTAACGGTAACCCTAACAGCAGCCCGCTTAGTGAATTTTAAAACCCGCTTGAAGCGGGTTTTGTTTTACTAAGTTAACCTTAACGGGCTGTTGGTTGAGCAAAAATCAGATTTACTTTTCAAGCTTTTTTATAACCGGGGTTAGGTTTCCTTCCATAATGCTTTCCAGGTCGTGCCAAGTCTTTTTTATTCGGTGGTCAGTAATGCGGTTCTGGGGAAAGTTATAAGTTCGTATCTTATTGGCTCTTTTCCCGCCCCCCATCTGGGACAGTCTTTTTTGACCTCTTTTTTTAGCGAGCTGCCGGCGTTTTCTTTGTAAAAGTTTTGCCTGAAGAATACGTACAGCATTTATCTTATTTTTAGATTGACTGCGGGCTGACTGACAGGTAGCGGTTATTCCTGTTTTTTTGTGAGTGACCCTTATGGCTGTTTCTCTTTTGTTGGTGTATTGCCCGCCCGGGCCGGATGAGCAAAAAGATTCTATCTCTACATCACTTTTTTTGAGCTGAACCTGCTTGGGTTTGGCCTTAGGCAGCACCACTACCGTTGCGGTGGAGGTGTGAATCCGTCCTTTTCGTTCTGTTTCGGGTATTCTTTGCACCCGGTGAACCCCCGCTTCGGTTTTTAATTTATCAAAAGCCTTGCGGCCCTTGACTTCCAGGGATACTTCTTTGTATCCGCCTATAGAGGTTGACTCCTGGTTGAGAGTCTTAAGGCTCCAGCCTTGGTTTTTAGCATATCCGGAATACATTTTAAAAAGATCAGCAACAAACAAACCGGCTTCATCTCCGCCGGCTCCCGCTCTTATCTCTATAATCAAAGATTGTACTTCATTGTTCGTCATTGCACTTTACCACTCATCCTTAAAGGTTGAAAAGCAAGAACTATAAACTTCGATCGGGCAGTCAGCCCTTTTTTATCTTTTTGTGTTTTTCCTGCCTTTTGCGGAATTTTTCTACCCGGCCCAGAGTGTCTACTATTTTTTCTTTGCCGGTATAGAAAGGATGGCAGGCGGAACATATCTCCACCTCCAGGTGCTCTTTAGTTCCTCCCACCTTAAAGGTGTGGCCGCAGGCGCAGGCAACGGTTGCCTGCTTGTAATATTTAGGGTGTATATCTTTTTTCATTTTATCTGATTTATCTTAACAGAGCCCTTTTTTGAAATCAAGGCCTTGCTTCAGGTTTTTTTTATATGCTATAGTAATTTATACTTGAAGGCAATATATTTCAAGGTATAAATCTTTTATTATGGAAAAGACAGAAAAAACAACTAAATTTGGGATAGATTTGGAGGAGATGGCTAAAGCCGGAGTTCAGTTCGGACATAAACCTTCCAAGCTGCACCCGCGTATGGAAAAATATATTTGGCGTAAAAAAGGTACGGTTTACTTGATTGACCTGGAAAAAACAAAAGAAAAATTGATAGAAGCGCTGGAGTACATACAGGAAGTTTCTAAAAAAGGAGGTGTTATTCTTTTCGTGGGCACCAGAATACAGCACAAAGACCTGGTCAGGGAAGCAGCTGAAGAAACAGGACTCCCTTACGTAACAGAAAGATGGCTTGGGGGACTATTAACTAACTTTAAGGTGATAAAAGACAGGGTTGAATATTTTAAGGATTTCAGAGAGAAGATTAATTCAGAAGAGTTTGAGAAATACTCTAAAAAAGAACAGATGGATATGAAAAGAGAGCTTGCCAACCTGGAGAGAAAATTCGGAGGCATAGAAGATTTGAAAAACAAGCCGGATGTTATTTTTGTCTGCGATTTAAGTAAAGATGACCTTGCCCTGCGTGAGGCGAGAAAAAAAGATATCCCGGTAGTTGCTCTTTGCGACACTGATGTTGATCCGACTTATGTTGATTATCCTGTTCCAGCCAACGAAGATGCTATTTCCTCGGTAAAATACATACTGGATAAAGTGAAAGAAGCTATTTTAAAAGTTCAATCATGATTGAGGTTGAAAAAATAAAAAAGTTAAGAGAGGAGATTGAACTTTCCATTGCCGAATGCAAAAAGGCGTTGGAAAAGACAGGTGGAGATGTTGAAAAAGCGAAAGCCCTGCTCGTTGAAGAGCAGAGCCGGCTGGCGTCTAAAAGAAAAGGAAGAAAAGCAGAAGAAGGGATTATCGCCAGTTATATTCACAATAACAAAAAAGTGGGGGTGCTGGTTGACCTGAGGAGCGAGACCGACTTTGTGGCCAGGTCTTCGAAGTTTGAAGAGTTAGCTCATCTGTTGAATCTGCAGATCGCTGCTATGAATCCCCGGTTTGTCACCAAACAGGATGTGAGCCAAGAGCTTCTAAAGAAAAAGATGGACAAATGGCGCTCCGAGTACGAGAAAGAAGATAAACCCGAAAGCGTAATTGAAGAAATAGTAAAAGGTAAGATTGAAAAGTTTTATCAGGAGGCTTGTCTGCTTGAACAAACATTTATTAAAGACGAAACAAAAACCGTGAGAGATATAATCGATTCTTATGTGGCCGAGTTCGGTGAAAATATTGTGGTAGAAAGGTTTACAAGGTACGAGATAGGATAAACCATGAAAGATATTATTGCCTTATCTTTTGTAGTGGGGAGTTTGACCGGGATGGGGTTTATTGTCTTAAGAAAGATTCCTGAATTAAAAAAGATAGAGGCCTCATCAGTTTCTATTTTTAGTTTTACGAGAAAGCTTTGGGGTTCTTTCAAGGGTAAACTGAAAAACTGGCATGAAAAAATCTCGGAATTATTTTCCTGGAATACGATTCTTCAAAAAATACTTTCCCAGATAAGAGTCACCGCTCTCCGTGTAGAAAGGAAAACCGGTCAATGGCTTTCCAGGGCCAGGGAAAGAACTCGTAATAAAAAAGAAAGAGAAGCTTATTGGGAAAAACTCTCCGGATTGGCTGCAGAAGATTCGTTTGAAGAGAAAAAGCCGAGGTAGCTCAATGGTAGAGCAATGGTTTTGTAAACCATAGGTTGGAGGTTCAATTCCTCTCCTCGGCTCATAGGCTCGGGTTGACAAGCTTTGTAAAGTTGCTATAATGAATGCAGATATATGGAAGGCA
>CAZCSI010000009.1:0-3956 GCA_964501525.1 uncultured Candidatus Saccharibacteria bacterium
GAAAATAAGAGGTACGGGAGCTTTTTTCAATGACACCGAACAGGCGGAAATCCGTTACGAGGCAGGCGTTATTGACCTTGAGGCCACCCCAGAGGCCTTAGAAGTTGTATTAGAAAATTCCTCTTCTACCACAGAAGAAATTACACTGAAAAACGTAGGAACTCTTCCTTTTCAATATAAGTCCGAACTTGAAGGGAATGCATGCGGCTTCTTAGAAATTACAACCGGAGAACTGGAAGCTGGCTCTGACACAAAAGATACTATCAAAATCAATCCTCTTTCCACCCCGCCGGGGGGAAAAGAATGCGAATATGTTTTAAAATACACTGCCTGGCAAAAGAATATAACCAATTCTTTGGTAGGGTTAAGAGATGAGGAAGAAATTAAGCTTAATATCACTGTTCCAAACACCGCTTCCTCTTTGAACGCTTCTGCTGTAGACGCCTCGATTTTAGATATTTTCACTTTAAACGCCTCCAGCACTAATCAAATAAATAAAAATGAAGAGTAAGATCCAAAAATTTATACTGATTACCACCGGCCTTCTCATTCTTCCTTTTGCTGCTAAGGCTGATAATTTAATTGAGGCCTTTGTTTGGGATAGTGGATGGGTTGGATTTAATGAGAACATTATTTTTAAGGAAGAAGATTTCAAGCCCGGGGATAGTAAGGAAAGAGAGATAAGGGTTGATAACCTTTCCGATGAAGAAGTATGCGTGGGCATAAGAGCTCAAGCAACAGACTGTGAAAACGGAGACCCGATAGATATGAACGATATTCCAACAAATACCCTGGCAAATGATTTAGGAGTGGAAGTTAACGGCTGGAGCGGAACTCTTTTTGATATGTTTAGCGCCGGAGAGATCGACCTTTTCTGTTTAGAGGGCGGAGGAGATGGGACCTTTGAAATGGGAGTAAGTTACCCGGATGAAAAAACAAACCAGGAGGTAGAGGAAATCTGCTTCAGTTTAGAGGTGGGGGTTATAGGCAGCACTCCCGCGAGCATGGGAGACGGAGTTTGGGGCGGAGGAATGTCTTCTTTATCCTTCGAAGAAGAGGTGGGGCCCAGAGTGGAAGGTGAGGTCACAGAAAAGCCGGACTTTTCTGACATTGAAGGTGCCATAAAGAACATTAAAAAAGGAGTAGAAGACATAAAGGGGGCTGTAATGGAACTGCCCCAGGTTTCGCTTTATGCCGGGCCCTTAACTTTTTCCGCTTTCCTGGGCCTTCTTTTTCATAATCCCTTTTTGAGGACTTTTCTTTTAACCCTTGCTGTTTCAGGATGCCTCTTGGCTGTTAGAAAAGTATTTTTAATTAAAAAAACATCTTGAGGGATTAAATCTGTTATAAAAGACTGGGCAGGTGTTGTCCGGTCTTTTTGTTTGGGTTTTTTTGTGATAAATTATATAAATTGAAAATAAATTAAAAAATAACAACCGTAACAATAACTATGGATAAAGTAAGATATTATTTGGGAATAGGGCTTATTGTTTTGGGGCTTATCTTTTTACTGGAGAAAAGCCAGCTGCTTGGTTTCTCCTTGGTCAAGGCTGCCGGGCTTTTCTGGCCCTTGACTTTTGTTTTTTGGGGAGCGCTTGAGGTCTCGGAGGGAAGAAAAAGGTTCGGAATCATATTGGTGGCTGTCGGCGCTATAGCCCAGACGTCAAAGCTCACCAGTTGGGGGTTCTGGTCTTTGTTCTGGCCTGTTTTTTTCATCGGGGCCGGGTCGGCTCTGTTGAACAAGGAGCTGAGCCAAAAATGTTTTCCCATATCAACAACAGAGCCAGAGGTTGCGGAGAAAAAGGCTGTAGGGGCAGAAGAGGCAGAGATAATAGAATAATCGGAAGCCGGTGAGGCCTGGGCCTGCCTTTAGCGCAGGCCCTTATTATGTTAAAATAAAAACAGTCGAATTAAAAAGATTAAATAACTTAAAAATTATGTTATCTAAGCTGCCAATAGACCTTTCTAAGGTTAGAAAGGAGAATATAGATAGGGAGATACTGAGAATAGGTGTTATAGCTGAGCTGGACGCCATCAGCCTTTACGAACAGCTGGCTGCTATGGCTGAAAGCGAGGCCATTAAAAAAGTATTGATGGATGTGGCCCGGGAGGAAAAAGAACACGTAGGCGAGTTTCAAACCCTTCTTTTCGATATAGATCCGGAGCAGGTGGAAGAGTTTGAGGAGGGCAAAAAAGAAGTAAGGGAGATGCTTTCCGAGTAATTATATGGCGGAAGAACTAACCAAACAAAAAGCCAAAGAGCTGATGAAGGCCGAGGGAGAGGCAAGGGGGGTGACCATTAAAACCGATTGGGGCTATGTAAAGGACTCTTACGGCAAAAATGTATTGAAAGAGATAGAAGAAAAAATGGCTGAGCTCGGGTACCCCTTGAAATACGAGGAGATCAGAACCATGGATTTTTATCCTATCGGTATGGATACTCTTTCCATGCTCGTTATCCAGGAGGTTTTAGGATTTGAAGAAGAAGACATGATAAGGATCGGCGCAGAGGCGATCAAGTTTTCCATTTTCCTTAAAATCATTCTGCGGCACTTTTCTTCTATGTCGCTTTTTACCAAAGAGGCTCCGAGAATGTGGAAAAAACATTACACGGTAGGAGAGTTGAAAGTGACAGAGGCTGACCCTAAAAACAACAGATACGTAATAGAGATCTCGGATTTTAAAGTACATCCTGTCTACTGCCCTACGATTATAGGGTATTTTTCAGAGATAGGCCGGATGATAACAGGGGGGAAAGTTAAAGTCTGGGAAGAAGAGTGTGTGTTCGAGCAAGGCAAGGTGCATCGTTTTATCATTGAAGCTGAAGAAGAGTGACGACAAAAGATTATGGATAAGCGTTACAGGCACGAAAAATTCGAGCAGGATATTTATCAAGCATGGGAAAAAGATAAGGTTTTCACTCCTGAAATAAAAAAGGGAGAGAAGCCTTTTACTATTCTTCTTCCGCCTCCGAACGCCAACGACCCGCTTCATGTCGGGCACGCCCTTTTCGTAGTAGAAGATATTTTGTGCAGGTGGCGCCGTATGAAAGGCGACCCTACTTTGTTTTTACCCGGGACCGACCATGCAGGCATCGAAACTCAGTATGTTTTTGAAAAAAATCTAAAAGAAAAGGGTAAGACCCGGTTTGATTTTGACAGAACCACTCTGTACCAGATGATAGCTGATTACGTTGAAGAGAACAGGGGGATAGCTAAACGGCAGATGAAAAAGCTGGGGTTTGGATTGGACTGGAGCAGGGAAAAGTTTACCTTGGAGCCTGAAGTCCTGGAAACCGTATTAGAAACTTTTAAGAAACTGCACAAAGACGGATTGGTATACAGAGGGGAAAGAATTGTTAATTACTGTCCCCACTGCGGAACAGCTTTTTCCAACTTGGAGATAAACCACGAAGAAAAACAAGATTATTTTTATTACCTGGATTACGGAACCGTCATTATTGCGACCACCAGACCGGAAACAATATTTGCAGACACGGCGGTAGCGGTTAACCCTGAAGACAAAAGGTATAAAAACCTGGTTGGGGAAAAAGCTGTCATTCCTTTGATTGAAAAAGAAATTCCAATTATAGCGGATGAGAGGGTAGACCCGGAGTTCGGAACCGGAGCTCTGAAAATAACACCCTGCCACGATGAAACGGATTTTGAGATAGGAAAAACCCACAACCTGCCCCGGATAAAAGTAATAAACGCTGAAGGAGAAATGATAAATCTGCCTGAAAAATATCAGGGGTTGAATCCTTTGGAAGCGCGTAAAAAAGTAGTTGAGGAGCTAAAGCAAACAGGAAAAATAAAAAAGAAAGAAGAGATCGTTCATTCTGTCAAGGTCTGTTATCGGTGTCACAACCCGATTGAACCTTTAACCATGCCTCAATGGTTTGTGAAGATAAAACCTTTGGCTGAGCCGGCTGTCAAGGCGGTTAAAAAAGGTGAGGT
>CAZCSI010000009.1:3966-19417 GCA_964501525.1 uncultured Candidatus Saccharibacteria bacterium
AAATTATTCCCAAAAGATTTGAAAAAATATACCTTCAGTGGATGGAAGATATTCATGACTGGAATATCTCCAGACAGATTGTGTGGGGGCCGAGAATACCGGCCTGGTACTGTTTAAGGTGCAACCCTGATATTTTAATCAACTTTATTGATAACAATGGAAACAACATATCTGCCCGTTATAAAAAGATAAAAGAACAATACGGGTATGATGAAATCAAACAAGGGCTTCAAACCTTAACCGCGCCCAAAGACGCTTCGTATACAATAGAAAAAGATGCCTGCCCTGACTGTAAAAGCAGTGAACTGCTCCAGGAAACGGATACCTTTGACACCTGGTTTTCATCGGGCCAATGGCCTTTAACCGCTTTGCGTTATCCGGACAGCGAGGATTTTAAATATTTTTATCCTACCAGCGTACTGGATACGCTGTGGGACATATTATTCTTTTGGGTGGCGCGTATGATTATGTTCGGGCTGTATTTAACGGATGAGGTTCCGTTTAAAGTGGCGCATATGCATTCCCGGGTGGTAGATGAAAAAGGACAGAAAATGAGTAAAAGCAAAGGCAATGTTATCAATCCTCTTGAAATTGCGGAGCAGTACGGAACAGACGCCCTGCGGATGTCTTTGGTTTTCGGCAGTTCACCGGGCGGGGATATTACACTTGGAGATGATAAATTCAAAGCCATGCGTAATTTTTGCAACAAGGTTTGGAACGCCTCCCGCTTTATTTTTCTCATGGCTGAAAAACAAAACTGGGATATAAAATGGAAAAACAAAAAAAATAAAGAGGATAAAGAAATGGTTCAAAGAACAAGCCGGCTGAGAGCAGAGGTGGATGACCAGCTCGATAATTACCGTTTTGGATTGGCTCTGGAAGAGATTTATGAGTGCTTCTGGCACCAGTTCTGCGACCAGTATATAGAAGACTGCAAAGACAGGGTAGAGCAGTCTCTGCCCACTTTGATTGCAGTATTGACCGACTATCTTAAACTGCTCCATCCTTTTGCTCCGTTTATGACGGAAACGATTTATCAGATTTTCAAAGAAAAGTTAAAGAGTTCCGAACTCTTTAAAGAGAAGCACATTGCCGTTTCCAGTTGGCCGGAATGAATAAAAAAGAGCGGCTCTGTCAGCCGCTCTTGCTCAAGCTCTTCTCATGGCTTGAGTTCGATGTCGTGAAGAACTAACAGCGCCCTCAGTTCCAATGAGTTCTTCAGCTCGACCTTCTTGCCCTTGAGGCTAATCACTTCAACCTCAACAGGGTCGTTGCCCCGAATTATCCACAGATAACCCAGAGCGTTTATTCTTGTGCAGAGGTCCTCTATCTCTGCATAATGCGGGGTGTTAGAGAATACTATTTTCATCTTACCTCCCTTTTCAGCTTCAAGCCTTGAAGCTTAAGAATTGCCAGAGCGTGCCTGCGGCACACCTCGAGCCCTTCGAGTACAGGGGCCGAGCACTCCGGCTCAAGACAGGATTTGGACCCTTCGGGCGAGATTTGAATCAAGAAGAAGGTTTCCTTCTTCTTCTCCTCGCTGAGTTCTTCTTTGCCGTGGACCAAAAACCTGCTGTGGTCCTCGAGGTTCCATCTTACCCAATTCGACCAGCCCATCAGTGCCTCCTTTTTGTATTAAAAACGAACTCTTTTACTTTACAACTGGTTTTACTTTACAATTGGATTGTAATTCTGTCAACTAAAATCATTCTGTCAACAAAGCTTGTAAAAAAAGTGTTTCAAAAACTTTACGATAGAAATGGTTTTTTATAAATAAAAGGATAAGAGGGCTATCGTCAGCCCTCTTATTTAGGATCACCTCCTTTTAATCCTCGAGCGTGTTAACGCTCGAGGCATGATACCCGCACTCGCTCTCGCTCTTGACCCAATCTTGGCCATCGAACCTTTGACTCCACTTCTCATAGGCATCGAAGGCCGTCTGATGAAGCTCGAGTCGACGCTGGTCAGTTAATCCGGTCAGGAGCCGCTCTCTGGCTCCTACCACCCACTTAAACCCTTCCAGGTTCTCATGGAGCAGTCCGAGGTCGGACAAACCTCTCAGCACCGTGACCGCGATGCCCGGGGTTACTTCTGCAGTCCACCCCACGCCCAGCACAGCTTCTACCACCCTGAGAGGTAAACGCCTGAGAACTGATAGGGTTCGAGCAAAGTCAACTGTGATTTTTATGTCTTCTGCAAGTTCCTGCAGACGCATTTGTTCTTGGGTAGTCATAACTCCCTCGCTTTTAGTTCACCCTCCGCGATTGTCAGCGGCCGAAAGGATAGGCATCTATTCCCGGGTTGAAATCAGGAACAGAACACCGGACCCAAAGGGCCGTACCGACCGGAACGCTTACCGCAACTGCTGCTTCCAACCCCAATCTAAACCAGATTATATCACCTCCTTTTTGTAAAGAACGAAACCTTTCATAACCCTAACACTTTTCCCTGCTTTTTCAAGTAGAAACTCTGCCCCGGATTTTTAAAAAGTTATGTTAAGATAATAATAGATATGGAACTGGAGATTGAAAAATTAAATAAAGAACAGAAAAAGGCGGTTACTTATGGAAAAGGGCCGCTTCTTATCGTAGCCGGAGCAGGAACCGGCAAGACAACCGTTATCACCAAACGGCTGGCCTGGCTCATAGAGCAGGGGAGAGCTGAGCCGGAAGAAATTTTGGCTTTGACTTTTACGGATAAAGCGGCCGGGGAAATGGAAGAAAGAGTAAACCGTCTTGTTTCCGACAGTTACCTTGACTTATGGGTTATGACCTTTCATGCTTTTTCTCATCGGGTTTTGATTGAAAAAGGGTTGGATATAGGGCTGCCGACTAATTTCGACCTTTTGGATGAAACAGATGCCTGGCTGCTGGTCAGGCAGAACCTAAGCAGGTTTAAGCTGGAGTATTACAAGCCTCTCGGAAGGCCGACCAAATTCATTCACGCCCTTGTTTCTCATTTCTCGAGGTGCAAAGACCAGGGGGTGACCCCCCAAGGTTATCTGGCTTACGCTCAAAAGATTGAAGACAAGGAAGAAAGAAAAAGAAGATTAGAGATAGCCGACGCTTACAAGACCTATCAAAATCTGCTTTTGGAAAACGAGGTGCTCGATTTCGGAGACCTTATCAACTACACTGTCAAGCTTTTTCAGGACCGAAAAAATATTTTAAACAATTACAGAGAAAGATTTAAATACATTTTGGTGGATGAGTTTCAGGACACCAACCGCGCCCAGTATGACTTAATGAAAATTTTAGCGGCGCCGGAGAACAACCTGACGGTGACCAGTGACGACGACCAATGTCTCCCTGGCAACTCCCTTGTTGCTACCCCCAAAGGTAAGAAAAAGATAAGAGAGATAAAAAAGGAAGAAAAGGTGCTTACTGCAGTAGGAAGAGGCCACATAGGTGTTTCAAAAGTGAACAAGGTTTTTAAAAGAAAAAAGAAAGCTAAGCTTTTAACCTTTACCACTAAAAAAGGTTTTAAAATTACTGTGACCGATAATCATAAAATGTTTTGTCACTTACCGGCCCTTCCTGAAAAAAAATACTACTATGTCTATTTAATGAAAAAGAACAAGACGGGATGGCGCATAGGTATCACGAACAATCTTTTAGTCCGCCTGCGCTTAGAAAGGTCAGCTGATAAAATTTTAGCTCTTAAGGCGTTTGAAAGTAAGACAGAGGCTCAATACTACGAAGCTCTGTGGTCCCTTCGCTACGGCATACCAACAGTATGTTTTAAAAGCAGAGAAGGAGTAGCCATTAAGGACGAATTGCTAAACAGGCTTTACAACAAACTGGACGTTGAAGCGCGGGCTAATAAGCTGGCTGAGGAGCTTAATGTAGATTTAAGCTCTCATCATTTTTGTCTTGATGGAGTCAACAGGGGAGGGTCGGTTCGTATCAAAATAAAGCTGGAGATGTGTTATGGGAAGCATAGGTCTAAGCATCATGTTAAGGAAGGAAAAGAACTTATTTTAAATCCTAAAATCGAACACAAGCTTATTGTTCAGACATCACACCGGGAAACTCTAAAAAAATTAGAGAAAAACGGTTTTAAACTAAGTAAAGTCAAGGGAGGGAAGGCTATTAAGCTTTACAGTAATGATTTATTAAAATTGGGGAAAATAGCAAAAAGACTGGAAAGAATAACGGGGGGCACAATTGAGCCCGGTTTCAGAGTAGGAGTTATACATCAAAAAAATAGCGGGCGGTCTAGAAGCTATAAGGCAAATATCATTCCAGCTAAAAATCTTGTGCTTGGCTGCTTTGTCCCCATTAAGTCAGAAAACGAGATTGTCTACGACGAGATTACAAAAATAGAAGAGGAAGAAAAAGAGCTTGAAACTTATGATCTTGAAATAGACAAAACACACAATTTTATTGCTGATGGAATAGCTGTTCACAACTCTATTTATAAATTTCGTGGGGCCTCTTTCGGAAACATCGTGCAGTTCAGAAAAGATTACCCCGAGTCAGAGATGATATCCATCACCACCAATTATCGTTCTTGCCAGAACATACTGGACTTTTCCTACAAATTGATCCAGAACAACAATCCCAACCGGCTTGAAGCCCGGGAAAAGATCGATAAAAAATTAAAAGCCCACAAGGATGGAAAGGCGGAGATAGAACACCTTCATTACCAAACCTTGGAAGGAGAGGTTCAGGGTGTGGGGAAAAAAATCAGTGAACTGAGCAAGCAGGAGAAAGAGTTTTCTTTTTCCGACTGTGCTGTGCTGGTGCGGACCAACAATGCTGCTCTTGCTTTTTGCCGGGGGTTTGAAAGGATGGGCATCCCTCATCGTTTTTTAGCCCTGCGCGGCCTTTATTTCAAGCCCGTTATTATGGATACTACCTCCTATTTCAAGCTCTTGGACAACTATCATGAAAGCCTGGCGCTTTTCAGGGTTTTGCGGATGCCCGTATTCAATTTTGAACCGGACACTATTTTTAAACTCACCCGCTTGGCTCAAAAAAAATCTATTTCTCTTTTTGAGGCCTGCAAAAAAAGCGGGGCGCAAGGTTTTTCTAAAAAAGAAAAAGAAGAACTGAACAAACTGCTGGCTTTAATCAGAAAACACACTCAGCTGGCTAAAAAAAGGAATGTTTCCGAGATTTACGTCTCCTTTTTAGAAGAATCGGGGTACCTTGACTATCTGACCAGAGAAAAAGACATTGAAGCTATAAAATACGTTAATGAGTTTTATTCCAAGATTAAGGCTTTTGAACGGGCCAATCGAAGTTCGACCCTTAACAGCTTTATGGAGCAGATAGAGATGGAGCTTGATTCGGGCGAGGAAGGAAAAATTAATTTTGACCCTTTTGAGGAGGAAAACAAAGTCAAAATTCTAACCGTTCACAAGGCCAAGGGACTTGAGTTCAAATATGTTTTTCTTGTCAACCTGGTAAAACTTCGTTTCCCGACCATTGACAGAAAAGAACCCATAGAGCTTCCTGACCAGCTGATCCGGGATATCGTTCCCCAGGGAGATGTTCATCTTGAAGAAGAAAGACGGCTGTTTTATGTTGGTATGACCCGGGCCAAACAGGGGCTGTATTTCACATCAGCCCTTGACTATGGGGGAGTAAGAAAGAAAAAACCGTCCAGGTTCCTCAAAGAACTGGGCCTGGTAGGCAAAGACACCAGGCCTTTACAAGAAACTGTTTCCGTGACCTCTGCCCCCAAACCCGATATCGGAAAAGAAAAAGAGACCCTTAAACTGCCTGCGTATTTTTCTTTCAGCCAATTCCAGGCCTTTAAGAATTGTCCGCTCCAGTACAAGTTCGCCCATATTTACAAGATACCGGTTCGAGGTAAAGCGGTTTTCAGTTTTGGAAAAACAATGCACAATACTTTGGAGCGGTTTATAAGAGAGGGGGAAGAAAAAGAATTGGGCTTCCAAGAACTGCTTCAGATTTATAAACAAGAATGGATAGAAGATTGGTTTGACAGTCGGGAAGAAAAAGAAAAATATTTTGAGCAGGGCAAAAAAAGTTTGGAAATCTTTCTTAAGGATTTCCAAAAAAAGAATCCGCAGGTTTTAAAAATAAATCAAGAGCCCGCTCTGGAAAAAAACTTTCATTTGAAGATAGAAAAAGAAACTATTTTTGGAAAAATAGACAGAATAGATGAAATAGAGGGCGGGGTGGAGCTGATAGATTATAAAACAGGGCGGGTTAAAGACAAGCTGAGCAGGGATGACAAAGAGCAGCTTCTTATTTATCAGATCGCAACTCAGGAGGCGTTGGGTTTAAATCCGAAAAAACTGACCTATTATTATCTGAACGACGGCAGCCAGCTCTCCTTTTTGGGCGGCGACAAGGAAATAGAAAATATTAAAGAAAAAATAAAGAAGTTGACGGAAAATATCAAAAAGAAAAGGTTTGACCCCGACCCCGGGTGGCAGTGCAAATTCTGCGACTTCAGAAAAATCTGTGAATATGCCGAACTCTAACCTGTGGAAAACTGTGCAATACCAGGTGTTGCACAAGTTATCCACAACCTCTATGAACCTAAATAGGGTGTGCAATACCTGGTATTGCACAATAATATGAAAGAGGTGGTGGTCATAGGTGGAGGAGCGGCGGGCATGATAGCAGCAGGGAAAGCGGGCGAACAGGGCGCCCGGGTTTTACTTTTGGAAAAAAATGATCAGCTGGGAAAAAAACTTTTGCTGACCGGTAAAGGCAGGTGCAACCTGACCCAGGCGGAGTTTAACCTGCATAAACTGGTAAATGAGTTCGGTGAAAGAAGCGACTTTTTATACTCCCCGTTGAGCAGATTCGGACCCAAGGAAACAATGAGGTTCTTTAAAAAACAAGGTCTTGACATTAAAACGGAAAGGGGAGACAGGGTTTTTCCGAAAAGCGACAAGGCGCAGGATGTTCTAACCTCTTTAAAGCGGTATTTGAAAAAAAACAGGGTGGAGATAAAAACAGGCTGCGAGGTGACGGGCTTAATTGAAAAAAACCGGAAAATCACAGCCGCTCAAACTACTGAAGGAGAAATAAAAGGAAGTGCTTTTATCTTATCCACCGGAGGCAAGGCATATCCCCAAACCGGGTCCACAGGCCAAGGATTCAATTGGGTTCAAGAGTTAGGGCACACGGTAACCCGGCTGAGGCCCTCTTTGGTTCCTTTGGTCTGCAGGGAAAAATGGGTTAAAGAACTACAGGGGCTGGACTTAAAAAACGTAGGTCTTGCCGTTTTCCTCAACAAAGAGAAAAAACAGGAGCTGTTCGGAGATATGCTTTTTACCCACTTCGGAGTAAGCGGACCCATTGTGCTTGATGCCAGCCGAAAAATAACGGATTTTCTGGAGCAGGGGAGAGTAGAGTTAAGCATAGACCTCAAGCCCGCTCTTGATTTTAAAAAACTGGACAGGCGCCTTATACGCGATTTTAAAAAATATAATCGTTCCATGTTTAAAAACGCTCTCAATGACCTTCTGCCCTCTAAGATAATCCCGCTTATAGTTGATAAGTCAAAGATAAAAGCGGAAAAGCAAGTCCACTTTATAACAAGAGAAGAGAGACACCAGCTGGTGCGGCTTTTAAAAGACCTGAGACTGAGTATAGAAGATACTCTTGGTTTCAAGCAGGCAATCGTCACTAAAGGAGGAGTGTTGACTAACGAGGTGTCTCAAAAGTCAATGGGCTCCAAAATAATAAAAAATCTCTACCTGGCGGGAGAGATTTTAAATTTAGACGGTCCGACAGGAGGCTATAACCTCCAGCTGGCCTGGACTACGGGGTATTTAGCTGGTCAATCGGCGGCTGACGGTCTTTGAGCTTGACCGCTTCCGCCAGACGGCTAAGAGATATTCTAAGGTCTCCTATCCGTTGAGCGGTGGTGGTAACAATATTGAGGCTGGATTGAGCTTGAGAAAAATAACCACTTAACAGCACAAGGTCTCCCACCGGGGCCTGTCCCTTGATAATCAAGTAAAAGGCATAAAGGATTATCAAGCCCTGGCTTACACTGGACAGAACCTGAACCGTCACCCATCTCCAGTTGTCAACATTCTCCATCTCCATCCTTTCTTTATAAAGATTGTCCGCCTGCTGTTCTATCTGTTCTCTGAATTGAAACCCGTCCACTCTTTCACGCCAGACATCCGGGGTTTTTCTATAAGCCGTGCCCCAGAAAACCTCTGAGGCCTGAAAATAATCTTCTGCTTCATCCAGATAAAAAGTGTTGGCAAAGTAGTCAATCAGCAGGTAAACAACAACATAGACGGTAAAAATAATAAAATAGTCTGTGCGGGAGGTCAAAAGTACAATGGGGATAACAATGAAGTTAACAGGAAGCTGAAGAAGATTGTCCTTGTAATACTCGGCAGCCGAGTTGATGGTGTCGCTGGCTCTTTTTGTTCTTTGCATCGCTTCCCCCGTTTTTATCCCTTCACACAACTCTGTTTTTTGTGTAAAAAAGGTAGCCAGCCTCAATTCAAGGCCGGCTCCTATTTTTTGCAGACCGTATTTAGAGCGAAGGCGGATAAGGTCTTCGGCAACCTTGTTGATAACCAGGGCTGCTGCCCAGGGGAGAGCTGCCTGCCAATTATCTATTCCCTGACTCAGAATATCTATGATTTTAGAAAAGGCAAAAGGCCAAAAGAGGACCTGGCAGAAGGCAAACATTCTCACTATGGAAAACCAGACTATTTTAAGCCTGTTGTCTTTAAAAAAATCCTTAAAAAAGTTTTGAAGAAGTTTATCCACAGAATCTCGTTGCTTTCGACTATTATACCAAAAAAACAAAGTTTTACCCAAGCCCCGGCTGGAGCCCAACAGCTATCCATCAACCCTTTTCTGTTGTGTTATAATAACTAACAATAAAAAAGAGCAGCGGTAATTAAAAATAATTTTTTACAGACCCATATGCCTGTTAATGTTATCAATTTAGAAGGCGAAAAAGAACCTTTTTCTTTTCAAAAAGTGTACCAAAGCGCTCTAAGAGCAGGGGCGGACAAGAAAACAGCGGAGGAGATTGCGGAAAAGATTAAGAATAAGGCGTACGAAGGAATAAAAACCAGTGATATTTTTAAAGAGGTCAACTCTTTTTTAAGTCAAGAAAGCCCCAAGGCGGCGCTGCGCTTCAATCTTAAACAGGCGATGAAAAAATTAGGGCCGGCCGGTTTTGCCTTTGAAAAATATGCAGGAGAGATTTTTGCTCAGCATGGATTCAAGATAAGATATAATCAGCAGGTCAAGGGCTTGTGTACAGAGCACGAAATTGATTTTGTAGCCCAAAATAAAGAAGAAATATTTTTCGCAGAATGCAAGTACCGCAACAGGGCGGGGAACAAAATCGACCTGCCTATTGCTCTTCAAAACTACGCCCGTTTTCTGGATATTAAAAAAGGAAAAGAAATAAACGGCCGGGAGTTTAAAACCATTGTTATCACCAATACCAAATTTACGAGCAAAGCAGCTGTTTACTCCGCCTGCGTAAAAGCAGAGCTGCTTGGATGGCGCTATCCGAGAAAAAGAGGACTGGAACGTTTGATCGAAGAGAAAAACCTTTATCCGGTCACCATTCTTCCCTCTTTTGAAAAGAGGCTGGTGCAGGTTTTTGTTCAAAAAAGGATAATGCTGGCTAAAAATGTACTGGAGATCAACCCTCAAACCTTTGCTCAAAAAAATGACGTGTCTTTAACCCTTTTAAAGACCCTGGTTGAAGAGGCGGAAACCTTACTCAATTAATTTAATCAATATGGCGTACGATAAAAACAAATGGATTTTTACCCCCGGGCAGGAAAAACCTTTTAAAATGAGCCGCTCCAAGCTGGATATGTTTGTTGAGTGCCCGCGCTGCTTTTATTTAAACCAACGACTGGGTATTAAAAGGCCCTCCTGGCCCGCTTTTACACTCAACAGCGCGGTTGACAAGCTGTTTAAAAGCGAGTTTGACATTCACCGCGCCAACAAGGAAGCGCACCCTTTGATGAAAACCTACGGCATCAAAGCCGTACCTTTCGAGCACCCCAAGATGGATGAATGGAGACATAATTTCAAGGGTTTGAGGGTGCTGCACGAACCCACCGGTCTTGTTATTTATGGGGCGGTTGACGATATCTGGGTTACGCCGAGTAAAGTGTTGGCCGTAGTAGACTACAAATCAACAAGCACCAGCAAAAAAATCGACCTTAACAGCAAATACAAAAAGATTTTCAAGCGCCAAATGGAGATTTATCAGTGGCTTTTAAGAGGCCAGGAAAAGTTGATGGAAAAAGGATACAGGGTTTCTGATAAGGGATTTTTCGTTTATGCCAACGCCAGAAAAGACAGAAAAGCGTTCGACGGACGGTTGGAGTTCGATGTTCAGATCATCCCCTATATAGGAGACAGCGGTTGGGTTGAAAAAACAATTAAGCAGGCTTATCAATGTTTAACGCAGGAACATATCCCTGAACCGGCTGACGACTGTGAGTACTGCCAATACCGTAAAAAAGCATCCCGCAAAGAAGAATGGCAAGAAAAGTAACTTTCAACCGGGCGGAGATAATAGTTGAGTCGGGTGTTTTTCATCCTCGTAAAGAAACAGAGTTTTGGGTTAGAGAGGCGGTTAAAACGGTGATGCGAAAAACAAAGAGAGTATTGGTTCTCGATATTTTCGCAGGCACAGGATGCATCGGTATCAGTATTTTGAAAAAAATAGACAACTCTTCTGTTCATTTTGTAGAAGCCTCGGAGGCTGCAATAGAAAACATAGAAAAGAATCTGGAGATCAACAGAGTCGACAAGAAACGATACAAGATTATTCGTTCTGATATGTTCAAAGGGCTTGAGCATAACGACAAATATGACTTTATTTTTGCCAACCCGCCCTATGTAGCCGAGCAGAGAAGGGGAGAGGTAGACAAAAAGGTGCTCGAATCAGATCCGGCTCTTTCTCTTTTTGCAGGCGGACAGGGAATGCGATATATTGAAAAATTAGCCCGCGAAACAAAAGGTTTTTTAAAAAAACAAGGGGTCATTTTTATGGAGTTTGACCCCCGACAAGTGGAAAAAATAAGAAAGTTGTTTGAAGCCAACGGTTTCTCGGTCCAGTTCCACAAAGATCAGTTCGGCAAACTGCGGTGGCTGAACGGCGCCTTGTTGACTAAATCTTGAAATAATGTTATTTTAAGGAGAATTAAAAACAAGATGAAACAGAGTCCAAAACAAAATTCGTTTCATAAACAAAATCTGAGACAAAAACTCAGAACTCTTTTTCTGCCTTGCAAAGAAAACGGTTACGAGGCTCGTATTCTAAAAACCGACTTTTTATTTACCTTTATAATCACCGTCTTTATTCTCCGCATCGCCTTTCTTCCTTTTTACGCCTATCTACCCCAAAATCTATTTTTTGCCGAAGTCATATCTTCTGACATTGTTTCTCTTCTCAACCAGCAAAGAGTTTCAGAAAGCATGACAGGACTGAGCCTTAACACAAAACTTATTGAAGCCGCTGAACTTAAAGCTCAAGATATGCTGGAAAAAGACTATTTTGCCCATAAAAGTCCGGAGGGCCTTATGGCTTGGGATTTTATTGAACAAACAGGATATGAGTACAGTGTGGCCGGTGAAAACTTGGCCATAGGATTTCTCGACTCCAGCGAGGTTCACAAGGCCTGGAACAATTCTCCTCTGCACAAAAGAAACCTTTTGGACCCTCGTTTCACGGATATCGGTGTAGCGGTGGCCAGCGGTGAGTTCAAGGGAAAAACAACCACGGTGGTGGTTCAAATTTTTGCTCAGCCTGCTTATCCGGCATCTGCAGCCGCTGCCGAACAGGTCGCTGAGACTCCGCCGCAACCGGCTGAAACCGATGCCTTGACACAAACAGCACCGACACAGACAGCACCGACACAAACGGAACCGACACAGACAACAACGCCCGCACCAACCCCAACCCCTGAGCAGGAGCTGGCTATGAGAGAACAGGCCTCTGTAAGCCAGAAAAACGAATCAGAGTCAACCCAGGCAGGAGAAATCACTGAACAGGAAACCGTAATCTCAGCTCCTGAAACTGAAGGGCCGTTCGCAAAAGTAAAAAGAAGCTTTTTCGAGTTTTTAATCCGTGATTATGATACGGTGGCCCGAAGAACCGTTATGGGTATCGGAGGAGCAATAGGGGCTGTCGTCGCCATTAATTTTATCGCTCTTTTGCTTTCGCCCCTTAAAAATGAAATCAAAAGAACTGCTTTGAAAAATCTTTTTACAAAAGGGGCGGCTGCCTTGTCCGTTTTGCTCTTGCTGGCAATGGTTGACAAGACCCTTATCATCCAGTTAATTCCTCACACCCTAGAGATTTAAGATGCTCAAGAAAATAGAAATAAGAAGAAATATTCTTAACTACTTGTTGTCTTTTGTTCTCCTGTACGTTACCGTTTTCATAGCCATCTTTGCTATGAACTCCATGAGAGAGATAGGCGAAGAAAGATTCCTTTTTGTTTCTTTGGCTCAAAACAGAGAAGGAACAAAAGAAGAAAAATGCGTTTCGGTGCAAAGAGAAGACAGTATCCGCATTAAAAAGATAAATGTCGATGCTCCTCTTGTTTTTCCGGCCCAAGAAACCGATGACCTGCTTAACGATCTGGACAAAGGGGTAACACACTATCCTGATTCTGATCTGCCTGGAGAACCGGGTGTTGCTATGCTTTTGGGGCACAGCGCTCCCCCAGGCTGGCCCGATATAAAGTTTGATAAGGTTTTTGTCAGCATTGACCAGCTCGAAACGGGAGACGAGATAGAGGTTTATTATCAAAACTGCCGCTATAATTACAAGGTGACTGACAAGCAGGTTTTAGATAAAGGTCAAGAGGTCCCCGACCGCTTGACAAAAGACCAAAAATCAAGCATAATGTTAATAAGTTGCTGGCCGCCCAGTACCGGAACAAGAAGGATGGTGGTCGTAGGCGAGCTTCAACTACCCGAACCCCTTGACTCCTAAAAAATATGCAATAATAGAAATGTGCAATCCCAGGTATTGCACACCCTATTTAGGTTCATAGAAACTGTGGATAACTTGTGTAATCCCAGGTATTGCACAATAAAGTGTCGTGTTCTGAAAACAGTTTTAAAAAGATTGTTTTTAGGACGGGACAAAAAGGAGGAGTCCCGTTTTGGATTCATAGTTCTTTAAAAAAGACTTCGCGAAAGCGGAAAGGAAAAGGAGAAACAAAATGAAGAAAATACTGATTGCAATCGTTGGCATGGTAGCCGTAGTAGGTTTCCTGTTCCTGTCCCTGGGCAGACAGGAAGCGGGGGCGATCCCGCCTCCGCCGACAGGCACGTTGGAGCCGACGGCTACGCCGACGGGCACAGAGGAGCCGACCTGTGCCCCTACGGACACGCCGACGCCTACGGCTACGCCAACCGAAGAACCGACCTGTGCTCCAACTAACACGCCGACGCCAACAGCTACCGCAACACCGACATCGACCCCCACAGCTACGCCGGAGCCCACAGCTACACCGACGCCCACTGACACGCCCACCCCAACAGCTACGCCGGAGCCCACCGACACACCGACGCCCACATCGACGTCAACACCGACACCCACATACACCGCAACACCGACATTGACATCGACTCCCACAGCTACGCCGGAGCCCACTGACACACCGACGCCCACATACACCGCGACACCGACATCGACATCAACCCCCACAACCACGCCAACGCCTACTAGCACACTGGAACCAACGGCCACGCCGACGGAAAAACCGCCGGAGACATACTTAATCTTCCTGCCTCTTATCACCAGGCAGGAACCCCGAGTTCCATGTTCCACAAGGAACATGACGATCTCCCTGCCTGCGCTCGGACAGAAAAGGGAGGTTGAGTTCGGTCTCTGGCCCGGTCCGTTCTACGGCAACATAACCTTGCCTTACGGGGCGAGCCTGATCATGCAAACCACGGACGGAGAAGAGATCAGTTCTTCCCTGAAGTGGTTCAAGGACGGCTCCTGGTATCACTACTACGAGCCCAGAGAAAGGTGGCACTTCACCGCCACCTTTGAGCAGAGCACCTGGTTCAATCTTGAACCGGGCCGCGCCTACGAGTTTGCGGCCTGGTTCTATGAACAGGACCAGTTGTGCAACTTGCGTATAGACATGCAGTGGGACCCACCCGAGTGAGGTTTCGCTGCTTAGAACCCGTCACAAAAAATCGTGACGGGTTTCCTTTTTTGTCAGTATTGACAAAAGAAACGCTGTATGCTACTTTTTAATCAACAAGAGAGATAAGAAGTTCTCTTTTTAAAAAGTTTTATAAAATAAAAATATGAATTACGGGAAAATAATAAAAATAGCTATCGTTTCTCTTATTGCCGGAACCGTACTTTTGGGGCTGACAACTCAAGCCCAGGCGGCCCCGGAGTTCAACACCAACCCTAATGACCCGGCTGACTGGTTTACGGGAGAGGTAAGAGAAAATATTGAAAACGACAAAGACCCTTTTAGCGCCAACCCCGGCGACGAGGTTCTTTTGGTTTTTTATTATCACAACAACAGGGTGGGAACTACAGCTGAAAACACCAGAATGAGAATAGAATTTCCTTCTGACAAACAGGAAACGATTGTTCTCAACGGTTCTATAACTGCTGACAACGCTAACCCCAAAACAATAACCGACAGCCTGACAATCAACCTCCCTTCAGCTCAAAAACTTGAGTTTCATGAATGGGCTTACTGGTTTCCGGCTGACGATCCGGCTGACATGACCTATATCCCTGTTGAACAGTACGGCAACTATGTACAAGCAGTAAGGGGTGAAGTCAAGGGTTGTTTAGAATATCGAGGTTATGTTGTTTTTTCAGCCCGGGTCAGTGATTATACGCCTCCCGCCCCTCCCACCGTTGACCTCAAAGTCAACGCTTCCAACGGACCGATTACCGTTGATTATGACTCGGATGTAAAATTAACCTGGAGCTCCACCAACGCTGACTCCTGTACAGCCTCAGGAGGCTGGTCAGGAAGTAAAGCCACCGACGGTTATGAATGGAGATACAACCTTACTTCAAACAAAGAGTATCACATTACCTGCACCGGAGCGGGCGGAAGCGCCAGCGACAGCGTAAAAGTTTATGTTGAAGATGAACCGACTCCTACTTTGTACGTTAACCTGGAAGCTATTCCAGACAGCGGTGAAGCGCCTTTGAATGATGTGGACCTCAAGGCCACTGTTTCAGGCAGCGCCGCAGGACCTATTGATTACAGGTTTGACTGTGATAACGACGGAAGCTGGGATTACAGTTACAGCGGAATAGAAGATAATCCAAAAACGGTGTACGATGCCTGTGATTATGACTCAGCAGGAAGTTATACCGCCAAGGTAAGAGTGGAAAGAAACGATGCGGTGCCGGCTGAAGACACAGCAGCTATTAACGTTTCTCATGTTCCTGCTCCCACCGTTGACCTCAAAGTCAACGCTTCCAACGGACCGATTACCGTTGATTA